>JAYFRN010000013.1 GCA_034925865.1 Oscillospiraceae bacterium
TAAAGATATTCTGGAGCAGCTACACGACCGCAGTGAAAAGGAGGACAAATGAATGAACCTGCATAAACTTATTCTCACGAACAACGCCTGCTACAAGGCGGGCCGCACCATCACGCCAAAGGGCATCATGGTGCATTCCACTGGGGCGAATAACCCCAACCTCAAACGCTACGTCGGCCCCGACGACGGACTGCTCGGCAAAAACCAGTACAACAACCACTGGAACCAGAACACGCCGGACGGACGGCAGGTCTGCGTTCACGGTTTTATCGGTAAGCTGGCTGACGGTTCCGTCGCGACTTACCAGACCCTGCCGTGGAATATGCGCGGCTGGCACTGCGGTGGCTCCGGCAACGACACGCACATTTCCTTTGAAATCTGTGAGGACGGCCTGACGGACGCGGCATACTTCAACGCCATATATAAGGAGGCGGCCGAACTGTGCGCCTACCTCTGTAAACAGTATGGGCTGACTGAAAAAGACGTCATTTGCCATTCCGAGGGTTACAAGCTGGGGATTGCCAGTAATCACGGCGACGTCATGCACTGGTTCCCGAGGTTTGGGAAGAGCATGGATACCTTCCGCGCCGAGGTTGGGAAGCTGCTCACGGCGTCTGCTCCCACACCCGTCCCAACTCCTACTCCGTCTGGCTTTTCCGTCGGCGACCGGGTCGTTTTGAACGGCGCGGTTTATGCCGACAGCTACGGCGGCGGGAAAGGACGCTCCTTCCAGAACAGAACTTGCACCGTAACCCGCATAGTCGACCTCAAGCGCAAATGCCCGTACCTGCTGGACAATGGCTTAGGCTGGGTGCCTAAGGACAGCATTCGAAAAGCATAACAGAATTTCTATTATAAATAGCCACAGGTTTTCAAGCCCATCGAGGAGTTTTTCTTCGGTGGGCTTATTTTTTTATATCCTTTTCGGCCAAACAGCCTTTTTCCTTCCAGTGGGTAGTGAGGACAGAAGCCTCGGGCTGGAGGAAGCAGTACATGGCCAATATAATTGACGCAATACCGGAAGTTACCCTTGAAAAGAAACCTGTTTCGCAGGAACAGCTGCGACGGGAAGTTGACTATGTAAAGGCACAGCAGATACTCGGAGCGATGCTGGATAAGGGACTGATTTCATTGTCGGAATTCGACAAGATAACCGAACTGAACCGCGAATCTTTCTCTCCCATGCTGGCTGGAATTATGCCCTCAAACCGTTGCTATAACTCGCATTCAGAGTTAACATGACATGCTGACAAAGAGGTGACAAATTGAAAAAGGTAACGAAAATTATGCCAAATACGATGGTTTCATCTGAAAAGCCGAAGCTGCGTGTCGCGGCTTACTGCCGCGTCTCCACTGATACCGACGGGCAGCTGGAAAGCCTGGAGACACAAATTAGGCATTATGAAGCCTTTATCCGGGCAAACCCTGAATGGGAATACGCAGGCATTTATTACGACGAGGGTATTTCGGGCACGAAAATGGAAAAGCGATACGAACTCCTTCGGATGATCGCCGACTGCGAAAATGGGAACATCGACTTTATTGTCACTAAGTCCATCAGCCGCTTTGCTCGAAACACAACGGACTGCTTGGAGCTGGTGCGAAAGCTGCAGAATCTCGGTATTTTCATTTTCTTCGAGAAAGAAAACATCAACACTGGGGAAATGGAAAACGAACTCATGCTCTCAATCCTAAGTGGACTGGCCGAAAACGAGTCGGTGTCCATTGCCGAAAACAACAAATGGTCGGTCAGGCGTCGTTTCCAAAACGGCACCTATAAAATATCCTGCCCTCCCTACGGTTACGATTCTGTTGACGGGAAGCTGGTGGTGAATAAAGAGGAAGCCGATGTGGTTTGCTTTATCTTTTCCGAAATACTGTCCGGCAAAGGGTGTGGCAAAGTCGCAAAGGAGCTGAACCTTCGCGACCTAAAGGGCAAGAAGGGTGGTCGGTGGAAGTCGTCGGCTATTCGAGGGATGGCCTATAACGAGAAATACGTCGGTGACGCGCTGTTTCAGAAAACCTATACCGACGAGCACTTTAACCACCGCCGCAATAACGGTGAAAAGGAACAGTACCTCATCCAGAACCACCACGAGCCAATTATCAGCCGCGAGGATTTTGAAGCCGCGCAGGCTGTCATTGCCCAGCGCGCCAGGGAAAAGGGCATCGAAAAGCGCGACGGCAAGAGTCAGAACCGCTACCCCTTTTCGGGAAAAATCATCTGCAGCAACTGCGGCGGCACCTTTAAACGCCGTATTCATGCAAGCGGAAAGCACAGAATCGCGTGGTGCTGTACCACGCATCTTGCGGATATAGCCGAGTGCCCGGTGAAATACATTCCAGACTCCGCTCTTGAGGTCGCATTTGTCACGATGATGAATAAGCTCATTTTCGGACATCAGACGGTACTCAGACCCCTGCTTGTCAGCCTGCGCGGGATAAATTCCGACTCCAGCCTGAAAAGTATTGGGGAGCTTGATAAAAAACTCGAGGATAACACGGAACAGCGAAAGGTGCTGGTGGGGCTTCTCACCAAAGGCTACCTGGAGCCTGCCGTTTACAATAAGGGGAACAACGAGCTTCTGCAGGAAGCCGAGCGGATACAGAGGCAGAAGGAGTCACTCCTCCGATTTATAAACAGCGATAGCCGAAGCCTGAGTGAAGTTAGTGCAATTTTACAGTACGCCACCAAGGCCGCAATGCTGAAAGGCTTCGATGGTGAGCTGTTCACACGCTTTGTGGAGCGGATTCATGTGTATTCCCGAACGGAAATCGGGTTTGAACTCAAGTGCGGCATTACACTCAAGGAAAGGCTGGTGATTTGAATGGCGCACATACCCTATGGTTACTGGATCGAAAACGGGCAGGCTGTGCTGGATGAAATAGCCGCCGAACAGGTGAGGACACTGTTCCGCTCCTATCTTTCCGGTGATGCATTGGCAACCGCCGCTCAAAAAGCAGGCATCAAAGCATTTCATGCTGGAATCGCCAGAATGCTTCATAACACTCGCTACCTCGGCGATGCGTATTACCCGGCAATTATTGACCCGGACACCTTTGCGGCTGTCGAAACGGAGCGCGTCCGGCGGGCTGAAAAGCTCGGCCGTGTCTGGGAACCGAAAGAAGAAAAAGAGGTCGTCTTTCCCACCGCCTTTCGCCTGTGCGAAGGGACGGAGCGGTTCGACGACCCATTTATGCAGGCAGAATACGCCTACAGCTTAATAGAAACGGAGGTGCTTGAGGATGGAAGCTAAAATGAGTATTACCGTGCTTCCGGCTCGAAAAAATGCCGGTTCTGCGAACAAGGATGAGGAGAACCCAAAGCTACGGGTAGCGGCCTACTGCCGTGTGTCCACAGACAGCGACGAACAGGCCACCAGTTATGACGCCCAGATTGAGCATTATACCAATTACATCAACGGCCATCCGGACTGGGTGCTGGCGGGGATTTTCGCGGACGATGGCATATCCGGCACCAATACGAAAAAGCGCGAGGAATTCAACCGCATGATTGACGAGTGCATGGCGGGCGGTATCGACATGATTATCACGAAATCCATCAGCCGGTTTGCCCGTAACACGCTGGACTGTTTAAAATACATCCGCCAGCTCAAGGAAAAGAACATTCCCGTTTACTTTGAAAAGGAAAATATCAACACCATGGATTCCAAGGGCGAGGTCATGCTTACAATTATGGCATCCCTTGCTCAGCAGGAAAGCCAATCCTTGAGCCAGAACGTCAAGCTGGGTTTGCAGTACCGCTACCAGCAGGGGGAAATTCAGGTCAACTGTAATTGGTTCCTCGGCTATGCCAAGGACGAAAACAAGCACCTGGTGATTGTGCCGGAGGAAGCCGAAATTGTCAAGCGCATCTACCGGGAATACCTTGAAGGTGCCAGTATGCTGAAGATCGCCCGTGGTCTGGAGGCGGACGGCATTCTGAACGGCGCGGGTCGCGAACGGTGGCATACCAGCAATATCAGCACGATTCTTCGAAATGAAAAATACATCGGGGACGCGCTTTTACAGAAAACCTACACCGTAGATTTTCTCACCAAACAGCGGGTCAAAAACAACGGCCTTGTGCCGCAGTATTACGTGGAAAACAGCCACGAAGCCATCATCCCGCGCGAAATTTTTATGCAGGTGCAGGAAGAATTGGTGAGGCGACGTTTGGTACATCAAAGCCCGAACGGGAAGAACCGGGTCTTCAGCAGCAGCCACTGCCTGTCGAACATCGTTTTTTGCGGCTGCTGCGGAGAGTTTTACCGCAGGATTCATTGGTACAACAGTGGCAAGAAGTCCATCGTCTGGCGGTGTATCAGCCGTCTTGAAAATACCGGGCTGTTCTGCGATGCCCGCACAGTGCCGGAAAGCCAGATTGAGCAGGTGCTGGTCGCCGCTATCAATCAGACATGGTGTGACAAGGATACCTTCCTCATCACTCTGCAAAAGAACATTGAAGCCGTTCTGGAATCCGAAAAGGGCCAACCTCTTACCGACATCGACAAGCGGCTGGCCGACTTGCAGGAGGAGCTTTTAAAGCGAACCAGCGCCCGAGCAGACTACGAGGACGTCGCCGAGGAGATTTACCGCCTGCGCGAGGATAAGCAGAAGCTTCAGTTGGAAAGCGCCGGGCGGGACGAGCAGAAAAAGCGCATCGCCGACATGGACACCTTCCTTCGGAAACAGCCCACCGCCCTGACGGAATACGACGAACCGCTTGTTCGGCGGCTGATTGAGAAGGTCACCATTTATGAGGATAAATTTACGGTGGAATTCAAGTCCGGCGTGACGGTAGATGTGGATGAATAAGGGCAAAAACAAGCAAGGCACTCTACGAAATTACATTGTAGGGTGCCTACGTTTGTTTTCTCAAGGGGCTATAATTTAGATAATGAAATATATATCAAATAATATATTTTTTCCACTTAAGCATGTGCAATTTCCGGAAAGCTAAGAATTTCACCCATGTCCTTCAACAAGTTATCGCCACGAACAAAAAATGTTGTATTAGATTCTTTGTGTTCATATTTTTTCAACAATCTCTTTTCTTTAGGAACAAACGCAAACTCGGCTTTAGTTATAGTATTTCCAAATGAATTGCATACCTCAATCATATCAACAGGACTTTTTGAAAATACGTCATATAGAATAAGGGCGTCATTATCTATATCCGCAATCACATAAGCATCCAGTGCTTTAATATAGTAGACATTGTTCTGCATGAATTGTGTCAAATAAAACATCATAAGTCCGTCTGTATTTAACTGAAGTATGCCATTGCTGAATCTCAGGTTTTTTTCTTTCAAAAAGTATACCCAGTCTTGTTTGGTTTTCATTGAAACAGGTTCTGCACGGCTATCGAAGTTATAGCTAATATCCGCACACAAACGATACTCCTGTGCTGGTTGAAATCCGAATTTCGGGTAAAAATCAAGCACACTGTCATTGGCAAACAGGAAAAAGCCATCACACACCGCATAATCATGCAATATGGTTTCCATCAATATCCGACAATATCCTTTTCCACGATGTGATTTCTTGGTCATCACAGTGCCCAATTGTATGTAATGCTTTACCTTACCATTTAATTTGCAGTCAATCAAATTTACAGATACGTTAGATATTACAGTATCATCCATAACAATAGAATATGGAATGTATTTTTCTCTCCAATATCCGTTTTGATACCAGGATTCAAAACTCAGTCCAAATGTTTCTGTGGCTAATTCATTAAAGGAATGTCTTAGCGCATCATTACCCCTATGATCCTTTTCTATCTTATAATTCATTGTTCCATCTCCAATCCTGAGAAAATAAATCATGCTTAAAAACTTGATCTATCACCCGCAGAAAAGCTTGCTTTTCTGCAATAACTTTGCCTTGTTCCCACGCATACGCCGAAACTCAAAAAACATCTATCCTGTTCTCTCACCAAGCCCTAAAAAAGCAAAACATCTATCCTGTCCTGTCGTGAAAGCCCGTTATCAATTCTGTTCTCTCGTGAATGGAAAATGACCCGATAGACTGATTCCCATGCACGGGTAAAAACCCGTTCTGAGTGTACAGCTTGAAAACCACAAAATCACAGAAATGGCTTATTTACTGGGTTTCCCGTACATTCAATCTTTTACCCTTGACATCAATACCACCGTCTCCACGTGTGATAGTGAGGCTGTGCAGGGAAATATGTCCATAAAGGCGTGAAACCCTTTATCTATCAGGGTTTTCGGCCATTCCGTGAATCAATGGCATACATCTCGCTTTCACGCAAAAGTAGGCTATTTTTCTTTGGAGCTGTATTTTTCCCCTTTACGATGGGTGCCGTTTTCATCTGTAATAACATTCGATCTGCGATTTTTCGCTTCCTGTGCATCCCGAAATACATCCTCTGTGATGATGGGCGGATGATTGTCCTTTGCTAAGTACTCATATTTTCCGGTAACCGAATCTGTCAGTCTGACGGTGCCGATATACTTCTCATTGGTAAGAATATTCTCAACGGACCGCTTGCTCCATTTTGGTTTGCCGGTTGGGGAAGGAGTGCCTTTCTTTTCAAGTTCCTTGATGATTCCAAGGACACTTTTCCCATCATTGTACCAGCGGAAAATATCACGGACAGCTTGTGCCTGCTCTTTATTTAAAACCAACTCGCCCTCGGCGGTTTTGTCGTATCCGTACAGTCTGCGTCTGTATAAACCCGATGTTCCCTGGGCGGCCCGAAAATTCAGACCCATACGGATATTATCACTTCTGGTTTCGTTTTCAGCCTGAGCGAAAGATTCAATCACGGATATCATCAAATTGCTGTCCGTATTATCCGTATCCAGGTTTTCCTGCTCGAATATAACCCGTGTGCCAGCTGCCTTTAATCGGCGTAGGGCCTCCAGTGTATCTACGGTGTCTCTGCCGAACCGGCTAATGCTTTTTGTCAGGATGACAGAAATGTTGTGTGCTTCGCACTCCAGTAGCATTCGTTCGAATTCCTTGCGGGGGACTTCTGATTTTGCGGAACCGATGTCGATAAAAGTATCACGCAGTTTCCATTGCTCAACATGGGATACCGCTTTCGTCAATGCAGATATCTGGACAGCGAGGCTGTTCAACTGGTCTTTGTCGGAAGTACTGACCCGGCAGTATATACCGACGTTCTTCACAATTTTATCCGGTTTTGCCGGTATGAAAAATACCTTTGGATCCACTTCAATCCCTCCTTATGAACAGTCTGCCCAGATAAATTATACTTCTTCGGCAGGGTCTTTCTTCAACAACTCATCTTCCAATTCGCATTCTTTCTCTAAACAGGCGTCGCAAATGTCTGCCGCTTCAATAGAGGAAGCACAGGCTCCTAATTCATAGAGAAATCCCGCAGGTTCGGGAACCGGAACCATCTGTCCACACTTCTTGCAGAGAATATAAACATTGTTGTCCTTGATGGGAAGAAAAATATCCTTCCCATTTTTGTCGGTGCTTCTTACGTACAGCATATAGAGTACCTCCTAAAAATTTGGTACTACTATATACGCTCTAAAAAAGCACATAGTCAAGCAATATAATGACCAATTCCGACCCCAATTTGCTAACCATTATAGCCTAATTATATTTTGGATTATCGCGAATGAAAAGTAGGCTATTTTTCTCTTTCGATTCAGTCAAAACACAATATATTGTTTTTATTTATTTTAATTTTACTATATATTGCGCGTCATCAATACTACCGTCTCAACGTGACCCGTGCGCGGGAACATATCGACAGGAATTACGCTCGTCGAAGGAGCATATCCCTTCCCTGTCAATATCGCCATATCGCGGGCAAGCGTATCCGGATCACAGGAAATATATAAAATTTTTTCGGTGCCGGTCTTGACGATATAATCAAGCGTCGAAGCCGCGCAGCCTTTACGCGGAGGATCGACTATCACGCATGCGGGCTTTTCCTTCCGGCAAGCGAGGATCGAATCAAGATCAGAGGCATCGCCTTGATAATACTCGGCGTCATATACTCCGTTTGCTCTGGCGTTCAGCCTCGCGTTTTCAACAGCGCTTTCAACTATTTCGACGCCGATAATTTTTATTTCGGGTACAATTTTAGATGCGGCAAGCGAAATCATTCCTGCTCCGCAGTACAAATCAAGAACAAGATCGCCTTTTTTCAAGCTCGCGGCTTTTATTCCCGTATTATATAAAAGCTCCGCTCCTTCGCGGTTCACCTGATAAAAGCCGTCAGGCGATATCCTTACTTTCACTCCGCATAAAATATCCTCTATATAAGGTTTTCCGGATATAAGAGTAAAATTCTTTCCGAGTATCACGTTAGTATTTGTGGTATTGTGATTGAGCATAAACGAAGTTATTTCCGGAAATCGAAATTTAAGCTGTTCCGCCAATTCATACGCCAATTCAAAAGTGTTTGAATTAACAACAAGACACACCATGATCTGCTTTTCGGCTTCTGCGCGTCTTAAATAAATATGCCTGACAGTTCCCTTTCCCGTTTCTTCCGAATAAGCCGATACTTTTTTATCATTTAAAAATGCCAAAATAAACTCAGTTATATCGCTGAAAACTTCCGGTTGAAGCATACATCTTGTCGCTTCAATAACACGATGTGTTTTAGGTGCGTAAAATCCGGCGTATATGCGTCCTGTATTTGCGTTGCAGGCGACAGGATATTGCGCTTTGTTTCTGTATCCTGTTATTCTCCCTGTCGATAAAACATCCGCGACATCCACATACACTCCGGCTTTTTTCATCGCATATATAACAGCGCGCTTTTTTGATTCAAGCTCCGCCGTATAATTAATAAGAGAATAAGCACATCCGCCGCATGATGAACTAACCGGACAAGACACCTGGCATCGCATAGGTGATTTTACATCAAATGATACCGGGATCCCAACGGAGTATGACGGTGCAGTCTTTATTATTTTTATTTCGGCAATATCTCCGGTAACAGCTCCGGATACGAATACGACTTTATCATTTATTCGGCAAACACCGAATCCGAGATTGTTCGTATCAATTATCTCAGCTTTGAATATTTCATTTTTCTTCATTTTTACTGTTTATATTTATTTTTCATCCTATTCCAATTATTTGACCGTGTAATTTTTTCTATATAAGCTCATAATAACTTCAGCGGATGAAATCTGAAATAATCCGGATAAAATTTAGATCGAACCGCTAAATGTCATTATAAAGGTAAGCTATGAAAAAATCAATACGGCTTTGCCTTATCACCGCCGCGGTAATGATATTTTCATCCGTTGCGGTACCGGCAGGATATTCGTATGATTCTTATTCGTGGTATTTCTGTCAAAGGGTTGAGCATCAAAGGCCATCTTCTCCTTCAGAAGCATCGTTTTTTTCAAAATACGACGCGCATTATTTAGGACCTGATGAAAAAGTGGTTTATCTGACCTTCGATGTCGGATATGAAAACGGAAATGTCGAGAAAGCCGCCAATATATTAAGGAAACAAAATGTGACGGCTGCATTTTTTACACTTCCTCACTTTTTGAAAAAGAATCAGGAGCTTGTAAAGCGACTGAAGGACGATGGCAACCTTATATGTAATCACACTTATTCTCACAAAGATATGTCAAAATATACTTCGTTTGAAGAATTTGAAGCAGAATTAGTGAAAAACGAAAAATTATATTATGACCTTTACGGATGTGAGATGTCGAAATTTTATCGTCCTCCTGAAGGAAAGTTTTCAGAAGCAAATCTTGCTTGGGCACAAAAAATGGATTATACAACCATATTTTGGAGCGTGGCTTATGCGGACTGGGATGAAAAATGTCAGCCGGATCCCCGAAAAGCGTTTGAAAAGTTAAAAAAGCGGACTCATAACGGAGCTGTTATTCTTCTTCATCCGACATCGTCGACAAATGCGGCGATCCTTGAAGAATATATACTCTATCTTAAAGATAATGGGTATAGATTTGGCAGCGTAAGTGAGCTGTGTCAGGCAAATTCAGGCGCCGGAGCTATAATTCCAAGCAATGGTAAAATCATGTGCAAAAATTCAGAAGCTAAAAAAAAATAGCACTGACGTTTGATGATGGTCCTCATAAGGAATATACGGAAATGATACTGTGTATTTTAAAACAATACAGTATAAAAGCCACATTTTTTGTGATCGGATCAAACGCGGCAAAATACCCGGACAGAGTTAAAAAGATATTTGATGACGGACATGAGATAGGCAATCACACTTATAATCATATCATGATCAACACTTATCCGAAAGAAATTGTCGCTGAGGAAATCAATAAAACATCGGATATTATTTTTGAGATAACCGGGAAAAGACCGGTGGTATTCAGACCACCCGGAGGAGCATATAACGACAGCTATGTCAATATGATTATCAATATGGGATATAGATGCGTTTTATGGTCGGTTGATACGCGTGATTGGTCAATGCCTCCCGTTGATAAAATAATCGTGGGGGTGATCAGCGATACGACCGACGGGGATGTTATACTGTTTCATGATTATAATATGAAAAACAGTCCGACTCCCAAAGCTCTTAAGGCTGTGATACCAAAGCTTTTGGCAAGAGGATATGAATTCGTAACCATAAGTGAACTTTTTGCTGATTGTGTAGAAGACGCAGATAACAGGTAAGAATCAATAAAGCGAAACGCCCGCGTCGAAATTTGATGCGGGCTGCTTTTATGTTTTAATGCGGAAATTATAATTACATTTTTTAACTCTGCATTTAAATAATTACCACTTAAAGAGAAAAGGCTCTGGTATATGGGCTTTTCTCTCTTATAAAACAATTTATTTAAATGCCGTTTTAATAATTATTAGTCAAATGGCGAGTCATATAAACCATTATTAAGTTATATCAAAATTTACTGTCCTTGATCTGCCATGTCCGGGCAGAATTTTATATTCTCCTTTAAGCTCTGACAGCTTTTTTAGTGACACTTCCATCATTGCGGCATCACCCCCGTAAAGATCCGTTCTGCCGGCTCCTTCGGAAAACAGTGTATCTCCGGAAAAAATCATGTTATCACAGATAAAAACGCATGAACCCATTGTATGTCCAGGTGTATGCATTACTTTGAAAACGTTTTTCCCCAACACGAATTCATCACCATCCTTAAATAAGATATCTGCTTTTACATAAGGATAGTCGTCCACCTTCTGACCGAAATAAATATCAGCATAATTTTTCCAGCTGTCAGCAAGAAGCTCCTCGTCGGAATAATGTACAGCAAGCTTCGCTCCTGAAAGCTTTATTAAATCCTTACAGCCCATCGCGTGATCGAAATGCGCATGAGTAAGAAGTATAAGCTTTATATTAAGTGATTTTCCCGCCGCTTTTTCGTAAATGAGATCACCCCTCATTCCGGGATCAATCACAATTGCTTCGTTCGTACTTTCGTCAACACAAAAATAGGTGTTGGTGGCAAGCTCACCTTTGATAAATATATAAACCTTCATTGATTTTACAGTCCGTTATCTCTCAAAAAGTCGATATATCCCATGCAGTATTCATCACGTCCGCATAGCATTTCGCTTGCGCGGAAAGCAGTCATGAATTCTGCCGAGGTAACATCGCATATCGCGGCGTCAAGCCCGAGACTGTTTGCAATCGCAACAACTGCGCAATTTATTTTAATCCGTTTTGGAAGTCCGAAGGATATATTAGACATTCCGCAAACAGTTTTAATCTCCGGATATTTACTTTTTACATATTTAAGTGT
Organism: Oscillospiraceae bacterium; assembly: GCA_034925865.1. Classification (NCBI taxonomy): domain Bacteria; kingdom Bacillati; phylum Bacillota; class Clostridia; order Eubacteriales; family Oscillospiraceae; species Oscillospiraceae bacterium. The sequence continues at coordinate 11,733 of JAYFRN010000013.1, forward strand.
GTCAAAGAGCTTGACAGCTGCATTATCTTCAACTGCTACTGTCTCCGCCAATACATCAAGGAAAACGTTTTTATCTTCAATTCCTGCGTCATGCAGCTTTTTTACTACAGAATCCACGTTTTTCAGACGTTCTTCGATTGTGGACGGCGTCCGTTTTTCAATCGGCATAGCTACCACATAAGCTTCGCGCCCTGATTCAATTATTTTTTTAAATTCCGGAATTATTTCTGAAAATCTAATGGTCAGAGTAACCGAATTAATTATCAGCTTTCTGTTTCCCGTGAGATTAATTGTTTTTAAAAGCGTATCAGGTGAAGCGCTGTCAAGCATTATTCCTGTATTCTCCGAAGTGTTCTCAAGCGTAAGCTTGATCAAGCTCTTCAGCCTTTCCGCTTCGTCTGTAAAAACGCCCGTGTTCAAATCTATATAGTCCGCCCCCCATTTCTCCTGAAGCTTTATGACAGATGCGATTCCTTCATAATCGTTGCTTTTCATCATTTCCTGTGTTTTGGGGATCGAACTGTTGATTTTTTCTCCTATAAGAATCATTCTTTGGTTTCCTTCCTTTTTATATAATCAATCAGATCTGTGACGAGACAGGTCTTTCTCAGCGGTATCATAAAATAAAAGCCTTCACAGTAATTATAAAGAGCATCTATGGTATTGATTGAAAAAGCTACCGAAACCTTCCTCGCTTCTTCAGTGGACGCATCTTTTAAATTATCGATAAGTTCATTTGGAACTGTCATTCCCGACACTTCGTTATTTAAAAATACAGCGTTTTTATATCCGGCAACCGGCATTATTCCGGCAAGCATTACAGTATCGGGATATTCTCGTTTAGCTTGGCGTATATTTTTTATCGCTGTTTCCGTGAATATAGGCTGGGTCATAAAAAATTTCGCGCCGGCTTCAAGCTTTTTGCCTATGCGAACAAGCTCTCCGGAAAAATTAGTTGCGTTTACATTCATTGCCGCTCCGAGGCAAAAGGGATTTGACTCGAATATTTCTCTGTTCAGCTCAGAAATGTATTTCAATAACTCGTAAGAATTAAACCCATAAACAGACGGAACGCGCATACCCGTGCTTTTTGCCGGAGGGTCGCCTGTAATTATAAATATTTTATTTATTCCTTCTGATGCAAGTGCGATCAGCCCACCTTTAATCGCTATAAAATTCCTGTCGCGGCACGTAAGATGCGGCATAACATCCAGTCCGGTTTTATGTTTTATATGCGCCGCGGTAATAAGGCTATCCGCACGCACACGGGCCAGAGGTGAATCGGATACGGTTATTACGTCTGCTCCGCGCTCATACAAATCGGAAGCAGTTTTATCTGTATATGATATATCTGTATCAGGCGGAGGTGCAATTTCGGCCGCGATAAACTTTTTGCCGTGAATCAATGAACGACCCGATGAAAAAAGGGCGGATTGCGGATTTGTTACTTTTTCTGTTTGTTCATGTTTCTTCTCTTCCCGTGATGTCACATATACAGTGCTTGCTCCGTCAGCAGAGCCTTTGATTATATTCGATATTTCTGATATATGTTCCGGAGTCGTGCCGCAGCAGCCTCCTAATATCATCGCTCCGTATGCCCGCATTTCTGCGATTTTATCTGCAAAATATTTATAATTCGATCTGAAATATATTCTACCGTTTATACTTGAAGGATATCCGGCGTTTGGCATAACCGAAAGGGGCTTTACAGTTTTCGGAAGGTCAGAGACGAGACGCGCCATGTGAGCGGGGCCGCAGACGCAGTTTATTCCCACCGCGCTTGTATACGGCGAATACTCCGCATCTGATATCAACGTCTTGTAGTATAATCCTGATGATGTAAAGCCATCGGCGGAAACCGCAAACGAAACAATGATAAACGCGTCAGGATTTTTTTCTTTAATATACTTCAACGCTGGAATAAGCGGAGTGAACTCAGTCTGCGTTTCGAAAATGAAATAATTTGCTTTAAGATTAATAAATTCCTTCGCGTTAATCAAATATTCTTCCGAGGGCTTTTCACAGGAACTCATGGTGCCGAAATCCGCAAAAACCTTTATATCGCGCCCGGATTCCGCAGCCGCTTTGTTTGCTATTGAAAAGCCTTCATTTATTGTGTGTATACGCTCATGAATATCAGGAAAGGTTTCTGAATTTATACCGAAGGTATTTGTTGTTATACAGTCGGCTCCGGCTTTAATATACTCTCGATGAATTTTTTCTACAATTTCGGGAGTTATAAGATTAGCTTTCTCGCATATCGATTCGTCAGAGGTCAGCTCGTAATACAGAGTACCAAATCCTCCGTCGAAAATAAGGGGATATTTATTTATCATTTTTTTCTGCCTTTTTATAATTAGGTAATAGATGTTTTATATGAAGAAACGGTCATTTTTTCTTATACTATCGACGATATGTATAAGCTTCGGCAATTCATGTATTCATTGCCACTTATCAGGCGTAAAAGATAATTCATATCTACCGCTTCCGGTTCTCAATAATGTGATCCCATCTGATACAACGGCCAAAACACTGCCGGAGGCATCCTGCATTTTAAGCTCTGAAATTCGTCCGAGTGTTATTTCCGCCGAGGTATTTGCGGGGATTTTAATAAATAATCTTATTTGTCCGCTCTTTTTTGTCCATCCCAATTCAAATTTACCAAAACGAGTTGACGAAGCGTATTTTATACGCTCAAGCGCGCCAAACTGAGGTTTAATACTGAATAACGCAGGAAAAAGCGGATGCGGAATAATATTCATTCCAATTAAAGTATTGGCTATATATGTACCGGCTATTGAAGCAAGACAATACTCCTGATTTTTCTCATTATCTTGAGCATGGGTATAAATCATCCTGTTTTCGAAGGATAACATAATTTCATTTAAAATATCTGCCGGAGGCATTCCGAGCTTTATAAGTGAAGCCGGAATATGACAGGAATATTTACCGTTTAAGGTATCTGATTTATATGTTTTCAGAATTATTCCGCCGGTAGAGGGCTCGTTTTGAAAAACTCCGCTGACAAACATAGCCGCACATTGTTCTGCCAAATCCGTATCGGGGCAGGAATTTAATGACTGGAGAATGAAAGACGCTTTTTTATCGAATTCCAGCTTACAAATACATTTTATTTTTTCCGCGTTTTCGGCTTTGTCGTATTTTCCGGAAGCCAGATATGCCTTCTCCGAGGCTTTCAGAGCCAGAAAAACAGCGCAGATACAAAAGACAGTTTTCCGTTCCAAATTTTTTTCATGTGCCGCCCGCGCAATGATTTCTTCAGAATTGCGACATACAATATCGGCATATTTTACAGCCTGGTTAAGCGCTGTACTGTTTAATGTTTTTTGATATAAAGTCATACAGACATAACACATCAGAAATTCGCTTCCATCAGCAGCGAATGTTTCTTTACACATTGCTTCCGCATCCGTGAGCGCGGCCACCGACGAGAACAAATTAAAATCGTATAATGCGCTTGTTCCGTCAATCAATAATTCAGTGATATCGAACGACATTGCGGCACGTTGTATGCTTTTGCATATTTTGTTTATTTCTTTTTCAGAGGAAACAAGAGAAAACGAAGGTTCTCTTAAAACATAAGGCACGGCTTCTGCGCTTACACATGACGCCGAAGATGAAGCAGTAATTTCGAGATACCTGAAAGGCTCTGTGAAAAAACGTGATTCGAAAATTGCTTTTCCCGGTTTATGCCAAAATCGCCGTATAGGGCTGTAATCAAATATTGGTATTTCAGTGGTTGCTTTAGGATCGGCCTCACGTGAAGAAGCTCTTATATAAACGTTTGCTTCATGTGAATCTTCAATGTCAATACGAAAACCGCCGTATACTATTTGGCCGAAATCCATAATAAATACTCCGGCTCGTTTTTCAATAACTCGTTTTGGCGAAAGGCTTTTTTCTGCTATTCCTATAAGCGTGGAACACTCGCTGGGAAATTCCTGATGATCTGATATTATCGAAGGCAAAAAAGTATCGTCATAATACCCAGGTATAGAAAAGCCGTCCAGTTTATCGACTCCTTTGTCTGCCGTCGTAAACATATAAGGCTCCAAGCAGCTGCATTCATATGTTTCCGGCGAAGAAACAGAAATATTTTGTGTCCCGTCTGAGTATATTACCACGATCATTGCCAGAAGTTCAGCAGGGCTGCCATCGGCAGAATTCCGTGATGAAGTCAATATGCCGCAGGCAAACTCGCTTGAGCCATTAGCGTATTTATCAAGATCGTAAATTCTGTACCGATTACAACCGCAGCATGATGAATCCGGTACGTTTGTCACGCGCTCTCCGTTACAATACAGGTCATATGGCATTGAACATGCACAATACATTCGTGCTGATGCAATACACTTCCCGCCGATTCCGTCCTCCGACCTGATTTCTGTTCTGAACAAAGCCGGACCGCCGTATGACGGATCTTCATAAACTATTTTCCCTTTGCTGCCGCCGAACACGCGAAGCTTTCCATTTGTTACGCCGAGCAAACCTTTTTTTGCCGATTCGGAAAATACGCCCTGATCCTCCGATGTAAAACATGCCGCTTCGTTAATCAATAAGCTGTTAAAAAAGGCCGTATCTCCCGGGCCGGCATAAAATCCTACTGAACACAACCCCGGTATTCTTTCTCCGAAATCCGGCGAAAAAAGATTGATTTCAGGTTTACCATCGTTTATTTTCACGCATAAGCTGCCGTCAACAGTGATCTGCAGGATTCCTTTATTATACGACATTTCCAGTATAAAGCTTCTTTTGCCGGATATGTTTTGCACAGTAAGCACATCGATTGGAATATCAGCGGTATCAAGCGGGGTATATCCGATTCTGTATATTTCAATTCGAGAAATTTCACCATTTGAATCGAATATCAGCGAGCAAAGACAAAAACTCTCTCCGACTATACCGTACTTGTTGAGGTGCGGCGCAGAATATTCCGGAGGCGCGGCGCAGAAAACGATTCCGGCCGTGCGGCTTCCATGTTTAATTTCAATTTCAGAGTTTATAATAAATTTATCTGTATAAGCAGCAAAAAGCTCACCGCCAGGAGCGATTATACGTTTTGCATCATGCCAGCCGGCAGGAAAATACATAATTCCTGTTTCAAATTTTGATTCGGCTGATGATTTTATACCACGGTCGTCAGTAATTTCGACACGCCAATAATATTTTGTGCGCGGCAAAAGTTTCGTGCCATCAGGAATCACGGACATCATGCGTGAAGCCTGCTCTCCGCTGTCCCAAACGACATAGTGCGAGCCTGATTCTCTTTCAGACCACACGATGACACGGTATGATTGCTGATAAGCGCCGTTGCGGTCCGATTCAGCCGTCCATGTAAGAGATGGATTAAACGTATCTATTCCCATGGGAGTTATTAAACCGCAGCATCTTAAATTTGTTGGTTTTATTTCCTGAAGCATTTCAACCCAGCCGTTAAAAACTTATTATTTCATTATAAGTATCCATTGCATATTTATCAGTCATTCCGGAAATATAAGTCAGCACCGCACGCAGATAATCCCTGCGGTTTTCAAGATTAAACACAGGGATATTGCACAGGCACTCGTCTCTGCTGCCCATAATATAGCAATTAAGCCAGTCCATGAATTTCAAGGGAAGCATCTCATATGCTTTTGATGCTTCCAAAAGCTTTTTTTGCGTATCGCAGCCATCGTAATAATCCGTAAGAGTATCATAAATCTCATTTATGACAAGCTTGAAATACTTGTCGGCAATCTTAACACGCTTTGCGGAATATATGTTTTTATTATTGAAATCTATAATAAGCTCTATCATCTCATGCATTTGGGAAGAAAAAGCGATGCCGCGTTCCGGAGAAGAATTCAAACAAATGTCGGTAATGAGCGCGTTGATCAAGATCGTGTTATTAAGCTTTTTTCCGCTGACAGTATCTATATAATTTGACAACAGCTTAGATAGCTCGCCGAGCTTTTCATTGTCAAGCACCCCGAGACTGACCGCATCTTCAATATCACGTCCGACATATGAAATTTTGTCCGCAAGTTTTACCGTACAGCCTTCGAATGTGAAAGGCATAAATTTATTTTTTACGTCAAATTCGGACAAATCCACAGCTTCTTTTCTCGGAATCAGCCCGTTTTCTCCGACTTCACCGCAATGCGATATTATGCCGTCGCGGACGGCATATGTAAGGTCGAGATTCCTTCTTATTCTTTTATCATCCTCTAAAAGCTCTATCCTGTCCACAAAAAACAGTCCGTTCTTTTCATGCCAAAAAGTCTCGCCGAGGTCGCGCAGAGAAATTTCATCGAGTATTTTTTCACCTTTATGCCCAAACGGAGAATGTCCCAGATCGTGCGCAAGCGATATCGCGCTTACGAGCTCGGTATTGAGTCCGAGAGCTTTTGCTATAGTATTGCCTATCGATTCCACATGTATTACATGCTCGATTCTCGTACATATGTGATCGCTCTGAGGAGAAAAAAAAGCCTGTGTTTTATGTTTTAGCCTTCTGAAAGCAGGGCAATGAATGATCCTTGTATAATCACGCATAAACTCACTGCGTATATCTCCGCTGCGTTTATAAAGCTCGCTTTCACGGCGAACCATTTGATTAAAGCGCGGATTTTCTTTATATGCGCATATATCAAGCGGAAATTCTTTCATATTTATTTTTCTCTTTCTAATTCACTTCAATTTAACCTTGTTGCCAGTTTTATTTGTTTTGGCATTAATTCGATCGTTTTCTCGTTCAATTTTCCGCTCCCTGCGCTTCTTTGTAAACAAAGCGGAAAAATAAACGACAGATACGACGATAGCTATAAAGAAAAGATCAGTCCAAAGCGTTTCTGTATCGAATTTTAAGCTTTCTGAAACAGAACAATAAATCTCGTAAATAATTGCAAGCATGCCGAACGCCGCAAACGAATACAGAGCTGAAATAACCGTGGTTTTTATACTTCCGGTCTGACTATACACATTAATACCAAAAAAGACGGAAATTTCAATGCATAAAAGCGGCGCAATGAAGTACAAAAACGAAGCCAGCATCAAACCTGATTCCGTCTCGGCAATAATATGCATCGCCGCGTAAAATAAAATGCAAAGCACAGTGAAAGCGAAACAATATACGGCATGCAGTTTTGTTTTAAACATTTATATCTCTTTTCTGATTTATAGCGGATACAATACGAATTTCTATCAAACCTCAATATATATTATCATATATGAAGGTAAAAAGCAAACGACAATATAAACAAATATAAAATTATATTTGTTTTTATGTTTTTATTGGTATTGTAAAAACTAATATCTTTTGATATAATGATTAATGTCTCAAGAATGCTTAACATGTTTTGATAATGCTTTTTTCCGTTGGTTATCAATATAATTCCAGTTTCCCAAAAATTAATTGTGTTATCATTTCTTTGTCAAAGATAAGCGGATCCTGTAAATGTTAAGCAGCCTTCGATAAAATATTTTACTTTAATATCAGAACCATTTTCTCTTTTAGAGCTATTTATTTATTTTTCGTATTAATATATTACTTTTTAACGAAAATTCATTTCTCTTTGGTAGACACTTGGGCTTGTGTTATATTCATTATACCAAAAAGCATATGTGTTGCCTGCTTTTCATTACAATACATGACATTATTACAGGAGGAGCGGATGAAATTCAGAATATATGTCGAGGTCGTAGGAAAAAGATGGGCCGGTGTCATTGTTCATGACGCAAAATCATTCTACAAAGCGCAGATACTGATTTCGGATATGCCCGACATAAAACAGGGAGACAATCTTTTCATAACCGCAAAAGCAGTACTTATGCCGGATAAACGCATTAAAACATATCGTCTTATGCCTATCACCGAAGAAAAACATTCAGAACAAATGTCTGTTATATCACAAGAAAACAATATGATACATCAGGTATATCTAAATATTAGTAATTCTAAGGAAGATGTTTAGTATTCACTTTTCTAACGGTGATTATATAATTACTGAGTTATTAACCAGTAATTATATAAACCTGGTTTATATGAAAGAAAAGCCCATATACCAGAGCCTTTTCTTTCTTTTAGCGATAATTATATAAATGCCGAGTTAATAATTCAGAAGAAAAAAAGACATGGAAAATTGGAAAAAGATAGAATAGGTTCTTGTGAACGAGGAGAGAATCCAACATTAATGGATAAAATGAAAAGTAGTTTTGCTATTATTGCCGATAATCAGTTTTTACCCGGATATTGTACTTTATTAAGATATCCTAAAGTGGATTCTCTTTTGAAACTGAAACTTGAGGAATGCAGTCAATACCCTTCCCACTACCGGGCGGGTTCGGGACTTTCACCCGTTAGATTTCGCCCATGACAGGCGCACAAAAAATCGGGACCTCCGTGAAAACCACAAAAGTCCCGAAAACCCTTTGTTTATCAGCCTTTGAGGGCTTCTTCAACCGCCACAGCGCATGCGACAGTTGCGCCGACCATCGGGTTGTTGCCCATGCGGAAATAAATTCATTTATAATTCTTTTTTAATGTTTACTATGATTTATTATCCTTTATTTCTATTGAATAGCAAGCATAAACCCGATTAATCAAATTTATTTGTCCTTTATTATAATTAACTATAATTTATTATCATTTGGTTTTGGGTGACAAAATGGTGACGTTGTCACCATGTTTTACTCTTTAATTCTATATTAAGATATTAATACTTTTTTAATATCTCTGTATTATTTTTGATTCGCTTTCGGTCAACCGCTTGCCTGAATTGTCATAGGTATAGGTGACTAAACCACATCGGCGCACCGAAGACGAATATCAGCGCCAATGTTAATATTATGCTTATTATTCGTTTTTTCATATTGTTTGTCCTTTTTTTAATTATCATAAGCTTCAAGAGTTATTTTGATTCTTGAACATATCGGTACACTCCATCTCCTATGGTTTCGTACTCTATCCCATTCCAGCGCTGATGTTCTTCATACAAAGAATCTATATGAGTCCAACAGATTTCTCGTTTATTATTCATTTTATTTGCGGGTCCTTGGCAGTTTCCGATGTAAGTAAGGTATTTGGCAGGATAATATGATTTTTTAGGCAAACCTATCAATGCACTCATCCATATTGGATCTCTATTCATATCAATCCTTTTTGGAAAATCAATTGGTAATATCCGTAATCCTTCTATATCTTCCAGAGTGGGAAGTTCGTCAAATATTCGATCCATAACTTGGACTCGCATTGCGAGTACCTCTGGATAAGGAATCATTCCCTCACCAATCTTTTGAAACAGTATATATTTACCGCCATATCCG
>JAYFRN010000014.1 GCA_034925865.1 Oscillospiraceae bacterium
TGTATCACTTCTGCTCCGCTTTGTCAAGCACTTTTTTAAGATTCTTTTCATCTTTTTTCGTGCCTATCAGCCCCTTGCTTCCGTGCGCCGCTCCGTTTTCGGCGGCTTTTGTATTGTAACATGCACGTATGCTTTTGTCAATATTAAAATTGATTTTATTTGCACAATTAACGCGCTATTATTATCCGCATTGTTGTACATATTATACATGGTTGTATATATTCATGCAGCATAGTACTACTTGTTGTATATGAATAACTGCTATTTTCACGGCAATAATACATATACTAATCAATCGACCTTATCGGAGGAATATTAATGACCACAATTCTGATAAGACTCGTCCTATCATACTTCATAACTCTTGCCGCAATGCGAGCAATGGGTAAACGTCAGATAGGACAAATGCAGACAGGCGAGCTTGTTATCGCCTTCTTCCTTTCAGAGCTTGCCGCCGCTCCGATAATCGACAGCTCTATCCCGATTATGTTTGGAATTCTACCCGCGCTGGCTCTTATTTCTCTTGAAGTCATATTTTCTTATCTTTCGGTCAAAATCCCTCTGTTTAAAGTCCTGTTTGATGTAAAGCCTTCTTTGCTGATATCAAAAGGTAAAATGTCAATAGACGAGCTCCAGAAAGCTCGCATGACTTCCGACGAACTTTTAAGCCGCCTCCGCCTGTGCGGAGTATTTAATCCGGCCGATGTATATTATGCCATTCTCGAACCAAACGGCGAACTCAGCGTTTTACTGCGAAGCTCAAAACTACCTCCTGTTTTCTCAGATTTTCCCCGCGAAGCAAGAATTTCAATACCTTCAGAAGAGCCCGGAATCGCTCATGCCATAATCGAGGACGGAAAGCCAAACAAAAAAGCTCTTTCCGAGCTTAGCATGGATTTAAATGATTTAAATAAATTATTAGAAGAGCGCGGTCTTCCTCCTCCGGATGATATATTTCTTCTTACCTCCGATGAAAACAGCACGCTTTATTTTACACAACGAAAACAACGTAAATAATACTGAAATTTACTATATGAGATTATATGAAAAATTTTATCTTTTCTCTATCGCTTGCGATAATACTTTGTTCTCTTGTGGCTCTGAACGCCGCTTCTATACGCTCCGCCTGCAGCGAGCTACTCGATGCCTCACGCTCTCTCCCTTCCGATCTTTCCGAATTTCAAGAAAAGAGCTCTGACGAATGCTTTAATAATATTGAAGATCTTTTAGAAAATTACAAATTTCTTTTCAATATCTCAATTTCAGAATCAACGCTGCTTTGTGTGCGTATATCTTTTAAAAAATGCCGCGAATATTATAAATCGGATGATTTTCCGCAATACATCGCCGAACGCGCCGCATTAATAGAAAATCTTATGGTTATATACGAATCAGATAATATTTCAATTAAAAACATTCTATGATCGCTTTTCGGTATCATCAATTTTATCTTCGCTTTTGCCTGTTTCGCCTCTTTTACCTTTTCGCTCTCTGATTTTATCGCATATGTTCACCACAAAATTAAACAGGCACAAAAGTACGCAGCTTATCCCCACCGAAGCAAAAAAGCACATCAGAATTTCTCCGAGTAAAACCATTTTTTCATTCATCCCTCTAATCTCCTCTTCTCCGTTTGGCGAGTCCGGTTCAAAAGCTTTCCGTATTATATTATATGCCGCCTTCAATATTATTGTCCCGCGATAAAAACAGCATTTAATGTTGTTTTATAATAGAAAGCCCATATGTCAAAGACTTCGATGATTATTTAAGTTGTCACTTGATAACGCAGCTCTGATATATGTGTTAAACTGACTGAAATATTAATATCAAAAACCCATCGGCTTTGCGCTTGCCAATATTATATGTAAGGTATATAATTATGGAAAATATGCTTTTTCGGAGGTTTTTATATGCTTTTCACAGGGTATTCCCGTTTGGACATCACCCCTCCGCTCGGAATCGGTCTGAACGGTTATTTTCATTACAGATTTTCGGACGGTGTGCTCGATCCGCTGTACGCAAACGCGCTTGCCGTTTCTGACGGCAACGGTCGCGCCGTCATAATCAGCGTCGATATAGTGGGAATTCCGCTTCTGATTGTGAAAGAAGCCGTCCGTCGCATCAGCGAACGCTGCCGCATTCCGGAAAATGCCGTGATTGTCGCATGTACACACATACATACCGGGCCGAGCATCGTCGGAGGCGATTCGGATTCAACATATAATGAAATCCTCCTCCGCAAGCTCGGTGACGCTGCCTTCATGGCTCTGTCCGCGCTGCTTCAGACCACTGTCTCCGTTTCACATTCCGAAGCTCGTAATGTATCCTTCATACGCCGGTTCCGCATGAAGGACGGAACCGTGCGAACCAATCCCGGCATCGACAATCCCGATGTTGCCGGAAAGCTCGGCGAAGAAGACAATGAGGTTCAGTCCGTGCTTCTCACCCGAACAGGCGGCAGAAATCTTCTTCTTGTTCATTTTCAGGTACATCCTGACGTAATCGGAGGAAATAAATATTCTGCCGATTTTCCCGGCTTCGTCCGTAAAACCGTCGAAAGCGTCCTTCCGGACACCGACTGCATATATTTCAACGGCGCTCAGGGCGACACCAACCATATAAATCCCAATCCGCCCGAGGGCCGGCCATGGGGAGGATACGAGCATGCAAAGAGCATGGGACGCGCCATTGCCCTTTCCGCCCTCGCCTCTCTGGACAAATCAAAGCAAGCCTCCGATGCTCCGGTCAGATTTTCGCGGATCGACACTCCGGTTCCGGTCCGCCGCTTCTCCGCGTCCGAAATTTCCGAAGCAGAGGCCGTTTGCGCAAATAGCCAAGCCGGAAATGTAAGGTCCTCCAGCATGGAAGAACTCGGACGCGTGGCCTGCGCACGAAAAATACTGAAATATTCTAAGTTCGCTTTCATTGAACTCCCGATTTTCGCAATCGCCTTTTCTGATGTGTTATTTGTTTCAATGCCGGGCGAACCCTTCACCGAAATAGGTCGTCAGATTAAAAACTCTTTCGGTTCATTCATCGCAACGCTCCCGCTTTGCTGCGCTAACGGTTATCAAGGCTATTTGCCCACCCGGGATGCCTTTGAGGGAGATGGCGGAGGATATGAAGCTCTTTCCTGTGTGTTTGAGCCCGGCGTGGCGGAAAAGCTTATCGAAAGCGGCATAAAGCTTAAGTCAAAGCTTTCCTGACAGTGGAACGGTCGGGCAAGAAAGAGGAACGGTTGCTTTTTGAAAAAAGCTCCGCAAAAACTTCAATATATAATATCTTCAGAAAGTTTTAGCAGGTATAAACCGATCAAAGCTCTATAGAATCAAGGGCTTTGAAATTCAATATAAATTGCTTGCCATTATTATTAACTTGGCATTTAAATGCAGAGTTAATAAAAGAGCCTTACGAAATGATTTAATTTAACCATTCGCAAAGCTCTTTTTTATTTCATTGCAGAGTTAATAATCAGTTAATTTTCTTTTTCTTTCCAATAATAACGCAGCAGGACAATACAGCCAATACGGCCAATACGGCAACGCCGCTTTCTCCGGTAACGGGAGACTCCTTAGTTCCGTCATCTTCTTCATCTGTGATGTTATCATCCGTTTCCTTTACTATGTCAAGGACGTTGGATTTTATAATTCTGTCGCCTTCGCCTCCAAAGCCCTGGTCAGAGACATATATTGTATTGTTGATCACAACAACACCGGAATAATTGCTGCTCTGACTGTCTTTAGCAAGCTCAGTTACTTCAGAAAGATCGGATTTGTTGAGAACCTTGACCACGGAGTTTGTTTTGTTATAAGTGGAAACAAGAACATAATCTTCAAAAAGCTCGACACCGTATGCTTCGGAGAGCGCGCATTTTGAAATAACGCTCTTTCCGTCTGCGGATATTTTGACAAGATGATCACCTTTGCTGCCGGTGCCGTCAACCTTTGCTCCGACGTAAATCGTTCCGTCGGAATCTATATCAAGGTAATTGGCTTCCGCGCTTTCTGTTCCGATAAGCTTTTTAAAATCAAGAACGCCATTATCAGCAAAAGAGGAATTCATAACAGGCGCCTTCGGATCGGTCACATCATAGCATTCTATTGCATTCGGTCCGTAGTTGAGAACTACATAAACATAATACTTGCCGTCCCGCTTTGTGACAGATACGCCGTTTATACCAAACACAGCTTCTCTTGTTATCTTGACGTCTGCAATCTCTTTAAATTCGGTATCAAGAACGACGATGTTTGCATATAAATCCTTGCCCGCGGAAGCGACCTCGCCTACATATATGTATCCTCTGTCATCGCAGGAGATTCCTTTAGGATAACCGTTGTCATCGTTGACATAGGAAGCAACTATCTTTCCTGCGGCAATGTCATACTTTTTCAATGAACGCGTGTTCTGCAAAAGACCGCAGTAGGCAAATTTTCCGTCGGGGGAAACCGTAAAGCCTCTCATTTCGTAAGTCCCAATGTCCGCATTCTTGAACACAACCAGATCGGAAAACGTGGCGCTTTTCATAACATCGTCATAAGAGCCCGCGGAAACAACGGTAAATGACATGGTCAACAGCACAGCAACCAGTAAGCAAACCATTTTTTTCATTACATTTTCCTTCATATTTGTCATTGTTAACAAGGTTATACACCCGAAAGCAATTCTTGTCTATACTGTTTCAAATGTTTTTTATTTTCTAAAATCAATACTATAAATAGTAAATATTTTTATTTGCGCCACAGTCTCATCGTCAGTGAATTGATTTTATATAAACAAAGCAGCTATAACAGCCAAAACACCGTTGATATACTTCCATATCCATACTTAATAAGCAGAAAACTTTTCTGAATATTTCCGTTATATGAGCTTTACACTGTCATTTTACATATAGGGCATTTTTCATTTAGATACCACCATAATTAGTCGTAAAATCTCTTTCCACATGCGCTTGATTCGTTCATGCCCACGAACTAACAGGTAGATTCATTTCGTGACCGTACGCTAACCGTGAAATATCCGCATATTCATGCTTAAACAATCAAGTTTTGTATGTGCTGGGCGAACAAGCAAAAGGCAGAGATTTTAACCATCTTCTCTGCCTTGCATATGTATTGTACCTTTTATAATATCATAATATTATAATATTTTTCTGAATTTAGTTTTGAGAAAAATAACTATATGATGATACATTGCTTCCTGATGTGAATACACCAATACTTTGAGTTCCAAAACAATAATTATATGCTGTTCGATGTAACGCATTGCGGGAAAAAACGCCCGCACCGCTATCACCATGTTTACATGTATAGCTCGCTAATATAAGATTATATATAGTTTTATTATAATCGGCAAGATAGACACTTTGATTAATAGCTAGAATACCTCCTTCTGAAATGTCCGAATACGCCCCATGCATTTCTATCAAAGCCCCGGTAACATAAACATTTATATAAGAATAAGTAGATTGACCTCCAAAAAAACTATTTGTACTCGGAAGTACCAGGCCGCTTTGTGGACTCATTTCTGCATTAAGTCTATCTCCGTTGTTGCCAAAAACATAAGAATGTTGAGATCCAATTATTCCCCCATTTGCCGCCGCAAAGAAATGAGTATCAGAGCTATCATAAGCAGCATGACCGGCTGTCAGAAATTCCCGGTCTGAATATCTCGGACCCGCTGTATAAGCATAACCACCTTTAATTATTCTTAAACCAGGATAAAGATAAGTTTCAAATAATGACGTTTCAAAAGAGCTTTCGGAATATTTTGCCATATAATTTCCTTCAGGTGGACAATTATCATTAGCATAACCGGGAGTTGTTTCGAAAGACATACCTTTTGGAAGCACAGAAATGTTAACATATCGCAAATCAATATATTGTGCTACGAGTTTTTCAAT
Organism: Oscillospiraceae bacterium; assembly: GCA_034925865.1. Classification (NCBI taxonomy): domain Bacteria; kingdom Bacillati; phylum Bacillota; class Clostridia; order Eubacteriales; family Oscillospiraceae; species Oscillospiraceae bacterium. Next base: position 5,900 of record JAYFRN010000014.1, read on the forward strand.
TTTATCATTATAACTATAAAGTACAATATCAATCATATTAGTTACGTCGTTAGCATCGAGTACAGCAATATTGTACTCTTTCATATATGGTACGAGCGAGAGTCGTACATTTTCAAGATAAGACAATGATTTATCAACAATGTTATATGTGACTTTTTGATCGTTGATTGTTTTACAGATGGAATTAATATTGCTTTTGTCAACATCAGTAACATTAACCACAAGATTGCCAGTTTCGTCCAAGTAAATTCCGCCAAAAACATCATCCGGTATTTCAGATATCAATTTGCCTGCTGCTGTAGGTGAAAAAGTATGTACCCCTTTATTTCGAAAAATATAGTCCTTCATTATTACCAGCTTTTAAAACTGTGAAAGTACTATTATCAGCTCCAAAATTAAGAGTAAGTGTGTCAGTAAGCAATTTTAATTGTTTACCTTTAAAATCGCTTCTTACAAAATAATAATAACGAAAATCCTGTAATTTCAGTTTAATATTCTCGAAGAAGCTTTTGGATGCATTAAAATCATATCCTTTACCCAAGGAAGCCATATCTTGATATGTGTTTCCATCAAATATAATATAACCTCTTGCTATTGTTGGTTTAAAGAATGATTTATAGATTTGGACGAAAATTAAAATTGGCATACTCTCTTCACTGTTTTGTTTGTAAACCACTGTGTCGATTGTTATATTTTCAGGAACATGATAATAGACCGAAACTGCCAAGAATAAGAGCAAAGCAGCACTGATAGAATAAATAAGTAATCGCTTCTTGTGCGTAATAATTATCCCCCCCAAAAATTATAATGACCGTGCTTTCTCTAGTAAAAGCAAAGCAACTGTACTTACATTTCGTTTATTACATCAATACATATGCTGTATATGATATATAAACAAAAAACTAATAATAAACCATTGTCATATCCCCTCCTCATATAAGCATCGCCATGTTCAAGTACAATACATTAATGAATTGCTTGCTATAATATATTATGCTCCTAATCTCATTTAATGTCAATAGTATTTTAATGCTATATTTTGATATATAAAGCAGTAGACAAAAGCCATTATTCAATAGACTTTATTTATTTGATTCCCGCGTTCATAATAAAATTTATATATAACAATACTGGCGGCAACGCAGATATAAATACCGTAAGTATCGTACTCTTTGTCAGACGTGATATCAAGCATACCACTATGGCATATAGTACTGATATAATATATACCGCGGCAAAAACAAGCATCGCGCATTGAATAATGCTTATGTCCATATAAGGCAAGTATGGCAGTTGCAGACTTGCCATCGGGAATCCGCCTCCGGGGAAGTCGTACCTTATCGCATTTAGAAATATTGTGAAAAAGATAAATATCAATGAAAAAGCAGTTGAAAGGATAATAGTTGCCTTAATTTTAGTTGAATATATACATCCCCGCCCGTTTTTTGCAGAGGTTAATATTGTTTCAAAACCGCTCTCGCGTTCGGCGGAAAACACTCGCGCAAAGCAAAATACCATCATCATAAATAACAATATATCAAATCCGTTTAAAAACAGAGAAAGCCAGCCGGTGTCATACAAAAAGCATACATCGATACCACGAGCTTCCATTTCTTTAATATATACGTATTTCGTTTGGACCTTTGCTTCAAGGACCGAACTTTTATATTCAGCAACATAACACGAATCTATATATTTGTTAAACTCCGTACTGGATATAACGCCTTTATTTAAGTCGGATCTCATTTGATCTTTCATATCCATTATACATTTCATATTCCAGAGTTCTTTGGGAATGAAGCTCTCTTTTTCATCTGTCAGCTCGCCCTGTAATACCGACATATAATCCTTATACGTTTTATCGTCAAGTGTTTTGCTATAATCGGTCGAAAAAGCAAAAATGATGATTTTCAATGACAGAAATAAAAGAAAAATATAAACAGCTTTATTCTTAATTAATTGCTTTTTTAATTCCCAAATTAAAAGATTGTGTTGTGACATAACAACTTTATGTCGCTGTAACGATGTTCTCTCTTTCACTATGCGGGGCGATTTTCTTCGATTACACAGATACAATATACGACAGAATAACACAAGTAGCAAAACGGCAATAGCTGTTACCGATATTATGCAAACGGGATAAGAAACCGAAAGCCCGAAAATATTTATTCCGTGATAACGAAGGAGCAATTCGCTTTTTGCGGAAAGCGTGTATAAATTACACAGCGGTAAAAAACTGTTGTTGCCGCCGATTCCCGAGAATAAATAATGACCGGCCGCATATAAAAACGACACGAGAATCGCAGGTATAAGCTTGCGTGTTATCATCGCAATCAGATAAATACTAAGCGCAAACATATAAAACGACGCCATGTTCATTAACATTTTCGCTGCTGTTGCCGACAGGAATGAAAACATATAAGGGCAATACTCAAATGCAGGTGATGTCTGAATAGGCAGCATTAAGGAATGTAGACCATACTTTATTAAGAAGCCCGCCGCGCTTGAAACAGTCATTGCGGCAACCGCGGAAACCGATATTATCAGAAGCGTCACAAGCTTTGTAGAAATGATAACGGTTTTACCGCGCTTTGCGCAGTTAAGAAGAGATATCATATTGCTTTCATGCTCTGTCAGGCTCAGCCTTACCGCCGAAAAAAGACAAATTACGCAGATAAATATAGCCTGCCAGTTGTATAAAAGAAGCTCTGTAACTCCGACAGTATCAGCGCTATCAGCAGTATCAGCAGTATCAACAGCAGCTTTTATATCAAGGCTTTTTGTTTCATTGTATTTTTTAATTATTTGTTTTTGATACTCAATCAGATAATTGTTGCTTCCGGTATCACTTAGGGATAAAAGATGCTTTTCCGCATTGCTAATAACTGCATTAATATCTTTGTTATAATTTGCCGCGTACTCATTTATTCCTATGTTATTATCGAGTTTTGGCGTTACAAGCAGGCATAAAATAAAATTGAGGATAAGACATCCGATAAACAAACAGACTGCCATTTTTTCTCGAAACAGCTTCTTAAGCTCGAATCCGACAATTCTCATACCGCACCGCCGAAAACGCTTAGATAATAATCTTCAAGAGTCGGCTCCGCCTCCTCCGCTTCGGCATCGGGCCTGATATCAGACAGCAATTTTATTTTTACGCCGTTACCGCTTTTTATTATATTTACAATCGGAAATTCAGACTTCATACGCTCAGCTTTTTCGGTATCGCATTCAATACTCCACACGCGTCCAGACATTTTTCCAGCCAGCGCGTCCGGATGACCATGATCGACTATTTCGCCTTTCTTGAGCAATATAGCCTCTTTCGCCGTATATTCAATATCAGAAACTATGTGAGTCGCGATAATAAGCGTAGAATCGAGTGCCGCAGAGGAAAGCACGTTTCTGATAACGATTCGCTGTTTTGGATCAAGTCCGGCGCTCGGTTCGTCAAGTAAAAGTATTTTCGGCTTCCCCAGCATAGCACATATTAATGATAAACGCTGTTTCATCCCGCCGGAAAAAGTTTTTATATATTGGTCTTTACATTCGGTAAGCTCGACCGCGGAAAGCAATTCAAACGCCTGTTTTTTTGCCTCATCACGTTTAACTCCCTTGAGTTCGGCTATGTAGTACAGCATTTCAATGGCTTTGAAATTTAGATATAAAGGGCAATACTGCGGCATATATCCGATTTGTTCAAAGTATCTGTCCTTCATCTCCGATATTCGCTCACCGTCAAGAGAAATATCTCCGCTGTCAGAAATAAGGTTATTGGTTAAAACATTCATCAAAGTGCTTTTTCCGCTTCCGTTCGGACCAAGCAGGGCATATATGCCTGATTCGAATGAAAAAGAAAATTTATTAAGCGCCTTGCATGATTTATAAGATTTACAAAGCTCGCTTATTTTTAACATAAATTCATCACCTTTATAGCGGCATGTCAAAACAAGCCGCCGCTTTATTTGTATATCTGATGTTCGTTTGCAGTTGTTTCCTCCTTTTAATTTTGGTTTGATTTCTATCGAAAAATTATTTTGTAATCACATAATCCCCAGTAACAGTATTTATTATGAGAATATTGTCTAAATCTTCAATGCCGCCGTTTTCATTGTTATACTTATATAATGTCGCGCCAATATAATTACCCACCGAACAAGAATTCACATCCAAACCGGCTAACATATATACATGACAATCAATTGGCAGAGTGCATAAAACGGTGTCTCTCTTGTCAGCCAGAGAAAGCAGGTGTAATTCATTCGATTTTGAATATGTGACTTCTTTATTTGTCATTGGGTCATGTCCCAGTAATATAGGGTTTGATGAGAGCGGCAAATATAATATGCCTTCGTCAAGAAGTCTAAAATCAACAACGTCGGTTACCAAATCTTCAATTTCTCCGGTTTTAATATTTTTGCGTGATACACTATATAATACCGATTCTGCGTTTTTATCATATTCTGTCTGGAATATGTATTTCCACCCCTCGTTTATCAAACTAGGCGGATCTTTTTCTTCTTTTCTGTTTTTAAAATCCAAATCGGTAGAAAAATATTTATAACTATTTTCGCCAAACCATATGACCCGTCCGTTGCTTAAAGAACGAAAAGAGACATTTTCATCAAGACTGTCATCATCGAGCTTTTCCACAGTGTTTGTGCCTTTATTATATCGAAAGAGTCTATATTCAATTTTAATGTCTTCTTCGTCATCTTTATTCTTTATATAAGTCATTGAATTGAAATATATATTTCCTTCTATCTCGTATATTCCTCTGACATCTGTATCTTTATCAAAAATCTTCTCTGCTTTCTCGCTTTCTATATCATAATACCACAGGCTGTTTTGTGTGAAACTTTTGTATTTCGTAAAATAAACGCGATCTGCGGTGACGGTTATCATATCATCAATACCGTAAAAAACGCATTTAGCATTATCATGAGTGCAAAGCGGATCAGGGCAGGCATACGATTTAGAACCGTCTTCAACATTATATTTGAGCAATGTCTTCGAATGTACGGCAAATATGTACTTTGAATTTATTTTTGTATCTGTGTTTTTTGTATTTGGGTTATCTTGCATATTATTGCATGAAAAAAGTGGCAGGCAAAATAGTACGCATAATATTAAAATTAATAAATGTTTCATGATTCCTTCTGTTATTTAATATCGGCGGCAGCAACGAAGATAATATCATTTACTTTGTAATCACATAATCCCCTGTAACAGTATTTATTATGAGAATGTTGTCTAAGTATTCGATGCCGCCGTTTTCATTATTGATTTTATATAATCTCACGCCTATATGATCACCAACAGAATAAGAATTCTCATTCCAACCGGATAATGAATTTATATAACAATCTTTTGGCAGGGTACATAGAATGGTATCACTTTTATCGGTCAGCGAAAGCAGGTGCAGCTCATTTGATTTTGAATATTTTATTTCTTTATTTGTCGTTACATCGTGACCAATTGATATCGGATTTGGTGAGAGCGGCAAATACAATATACCTTCGTCAAGCATTCTTATATCTGTCGCATTTTTAATCAGAGTTTCTATTTCACCGGTGCTAATATTTTTTCGCAAGGCGTCATATAGTAATGTATTGTTGTCATATCTCATTCTACATGTATATTCCCATTCCCCTTTTTTCAAACCATTATCGACTTTTTCGTCTTTCCTATTTTTAAAATTATAATCGGTCGAAAAACACTTATTGCTTTCGCTTCCCTTCCATATGATCCGTCCATTATTTATATAGTGGAATGTCACGTTTTCATCTAAAGCTCCATCGTCAAGCTTATCCACAGTATTTAAATCTTTATTATATCGAAAGAGGCTATATTCGATTTCAATGTCTTCTTCGTCATCTTTATCCTTTATATAAGTCATTGAATTGAAATATATGTTGCCTTCTATCTCATATATTCCCATGATATCCGTATCTTCATCAAAAATTTTTTCTGTTTTCTCACTGTTTATATCATAATACCAGAGGCTGGCTGCTGTGAAGCTTTTCATTTTTGTAATAAACGCGATCTGCGGTTACGGTTATAGCATCTTGAATGCCGTAAAAAACGCATTTAGCATTATCATGAGTGCAAAGCGGATCAGGGCAGGCATACGATTTAGAGCCGTCTTCAACATTATATTTGAGCAATGTCTTCGAATGTACGGCAAATATGTACTTTGAATTTATTTTTGTGTCTGTGTTTTTTGTATTTGGGTTATCTTGCGTATTATTGCATGAAAAAAGCGGCAGGCAAAATAGTACACATAATATTAAAATTAATAACTTTTTCATTATTCTTTCTATTCCTTGATAAAATATCATATCCATATATTGATATTGGCGTGGATAAAGATGCCCTATTTATCTTGCTCGTTATCAGCATTTTAACTAATGCAATATATAAATATTTATTAATACTTCGGTGAGTGCCTTGTAATTTTATTTATTGATTATTATAAAATAATTTTATAATTTTTTTATTTACCCATTATTCCAGGGATGACTATAATTCGCTGTATGTCCATTTATGCAAAACATTCCTTGAGCTTCTATAAGGCTTTTTGAGTCATCTGCTGAAAGTTGATTCATTATATACTTAGCACTTGATTTTTCTTTTGCTCTTGTCATCAAAGTTCCTCCTATCCATGTATTAGTATCGAAATAAGTATATCCAACCTTTATTGCTAAATACGATGAATTTATTGCGGTTATATCGCCGTATGCAATTTGATCGGTGCTTTGACTGTTGTTCCATAAGCAACCAGTTCCAAGTTGTTGTGCTCCGTCATATATACCAACTCCACCCATACCATACGCAGAAGCAGAAAATGTAAGCGCTGTTGCTATCAAGATCATTGTAATAACAGTAAACCCTAGTTTCTTTAATTTCATATTTTTCCTCCTACAATTTTAATTAACATTATAAGACACTCAGAGCAGTATATCATTATAATAAAGCTTTGGTTTATTATAATATCAAAATAAGATATAAATGGCAAGTTTGCATTTATAATATATTAATCAATGTCTGCCAAATAAATATCACACAGCAGTGAATATATTTTTGCTTATCCTCCAAAATATGAATGTCTTTATATCATTACTTTAACCATTTACTTTGTAATAACATAATCCCCAGTAATAATATTTATTATGAGAATATTGTCTTGATATTCGATGCCGCCGTTTTCATTATTGATTTTATATAATCTTAAACCTATATAATTACCCACCGAAAAAGAATTCACATTCCCACGAGCCAACGAACACACATAGCAATCTTTTGGCAGGGTACATAGAATGGTGTCACTTTTATCGGTCAGTGAAAGCAAATGCAATTCATTTGATTTTGTATATGTGATTTCTTTATTTGTCGTTACATCGTGACCAAGTGATATCGGATTTGATGAGAGCGGCAAATATAATATACCTTCGTCAAGCATTCTTATATCTGTCGCATTTTCAATCAGAGTTTCTATTTCACCTGTATTAATATTTTTTCGCGAGGCATCAAATAATAACGTGTTGTTATCATATCTCGTTTTACATATATATTCCCATCCCCATTTTTTCAAACCATCATCGACTTTATCGTCTTTCCAATTTTTAAAATTGTAATCGGTCGAAAAACATTTATGGCTTTCGTTTCCCTCCCATACGATCCGTCCATTACTTAAACATTGGAATGCCACGTTTTCATCTAAAGTTCCATCGTCAAGCTTATCCACAGTATTTGAGTCTTTATTATATCGAAATAAGTTGTATTCGATTTTAATGTCTTCTTCGTCATCTTTGTTTTCTTTATCCTTTATATAAAGCATTGAATTGAAATATATGTTGCCTTCTATCTCATATATTTCCATGATATCTGTATCTTCATCAAAAATTTTTTCTGTTTTCTCACTATTTATATCATAATACCAAAGACTTCTTGTTGTAAAACTTTTATACTTAGTAAAATAAACACGGTCTTCGGTTACGGTTATAATACCATCAATGCCGAAAAAAGCGCATTTAGCATTATCATGAGTGCAAAGCGGATCAGGACAGGCATACGATTTAGAGCCATCTTTAACATTATATTTAAGCAATGTCTTCGAATTTACGGCAAATATGTACTTTGAATTTATTTTTGTGTCTGTGTTTTCTTGCGTGTTATTGCATGAAAATAGCGGCAGGCAAAATAGTATGCATAATATTAAAATTATTAACTTTTTCATGATTCCTTCTGTTATTTAATATCGGCGGCTGCGACACAGATAATATCATTTACTTTGTAATAACATAATCCCCAGTAACAATATTTATTATGAGAATGTTGTCTAAGTATTCGATGCCGTCGCTTTCATTGTTATATTTGCGTAATCTCACGCCTATATAATCGCCCACTGAACCAGAAATCCCGAAAAGCCAATCAATATAACAATCTATTGGCAGGGTACATAGAACGGTATCACTTTTATCGGTCAGCGAAATCAAATGCAATTCATTTGATTTTGAATAAAAGACTTCTTTATTGGTAGCGGTGTCGTAGCCAAGTGATATTGGTTTTGACGAACGCGGCAAATATAATATACCTTTGTCAAGCATTCTTATATCTGTCGCATTTTCAATCAACGTTTCTATTTCACCGGTGCTAATATTTTTCCGCGAGGCATCAAATAATAACGTGTCGTTGTCATATCTCGTTTTACATATACATGCCCATTCCCCTTTTTTCAAACCATCATCAACTTTTTCGTCTTTCCTATTTTTAAAATTGTAATCGGTCGAAAAACACTTATTGCTTTCGTTTCCCTTCCATATGATCCGTCCATTATTTATACATCGGAATGCCACGTTTTCATCTAAAGTTCCATCGTCAAGCTTATCCACAGTATTTGAGTCTTTATTATATCGAAAGAGGCTATATTCGATTTTAATGTCTTCTTCGTCATCTTTATCCTTTATATAAAACATTGAATTGAAATATATGTTGCCTTCTATCTCATATATTCCCATGATATCCGTATCTTCATCATAAATTTTTTCCGTTTTCTCACTACTTATATCATAATACCAAATACTTCTTGTTGTAAAACTTTTGTACTTAGTAAAATAAACGCGATCTGCGGTTACGGTTATAGCATCTTGAATACCGTAAAAAACGCATTTATCATTATCATGAGTGCAAAGCGGATCAGGACAGGCATACGATTTAGAGCCGTCTTCAACATTATATTTGAGTAATGTATTCGAATTTACAGCAAATATATATTTTGAATTTATTTTTGTATCTGTGTTTTTTGTATTTGGGTTATCTTGCGTATTATTGCATGAAAAAAGCGGCAGGCAAAATAGTACACATAATATTAAAATCAATAACTTCTTCATAGGTTACTCCTGTTGTATAATATCAGCATAAATATTTTTTCTGATATTCATAAATACCCCGAAAGACTCATTAAAGGTCATGTATTACGTTTCAAATATAGTAAGCATTTATTATTACCGCGGAGAGTGTCTTATAATTTTATTTATATTTTACTTATGATTTGTTTCTTTTAACCATTATTCCAATCAGGATCATATGTTGCTGTATGTCCATTGATGCAAAACATTCCGTGAGCTTGTAATGGGGTTCTTGTGTTATCTACTGAAAGTTGCTGCATTATATACGTAGCACTTGATTTTTCTTTTGCTCCTGACATCACATCTATTGGTTTCCAAGCATCAACATCGAAATAAGTATATCCAACCCTTATTGCTAAATACGATGAATTTGTTGCGGTTATATCGCCGTATGCAATTTGATCAGTACTTTGACCGTTGTTCCATAAGCAACCAGTACCAATCTGTTGAGCACCATTATATATACCGGTACCACCCATACCATACGCAGAAGCAGAAAACGTAAGTGCTGTTGCTATCAGAATCATTGTAATAACAGTAAACCCAATTTTTTTAAATTTCATATTTTTCTCCTTTTTAAATCAATCGATATTATAAGACACTCGAAGCAGTATATTATTACAATAAAGTTTTGCTTTATTATAATATCAAAAAATGAATTTGCTTTGCGGAATGTTCTTTTTGCAATTAATTCTGCTTGCTGTAATATATTATACTCCTAATCTCATTTATTGTCAATAGTATATTAATAATATTTTTTTAATATATACAAATGTAAATAATAAACTTATTTTCACGCTTCTCACTCCTTCTGCAATATGAAAATTTGTGCAAAAAAGAGCCGCATCCTTACGTAAACAGCGTGAAGATACAGCTCTTTTCATGTACATTATATGAGTTTTAGGGGATTCTTAAGGGCCCTTTTTCAAAAGGGCCCTTAAGCGTAGTCAAACAATATTAATATATCAGCTTTAATTGCATTCCGCGCAAAGCGGACCCGCAAGCTCCTTTAAGAAGACGATTCTTCCGGGAAGGGTCGGCATGAATGAGGAGGGAATCCACATGCTCGGGCCATGGCGGAGCGTCGTCCAGAGAGACAGACCCTGCCACTGCATTCCTCTGCCGAGAGCGCCGTCGCATCCGCCGATCACTCTGTCGGAGGACAGGAAGAGACCCGGTCCTATGGTGTTAGCTCTGCAGGGAACGAGTGTCGTGCGGCTCTTAAAGCTGGTTATGGCGTTCTGTTCTATTGTATACGGATGGAGCTTTGCGCCGAGTCGATAGCACTGCTTCTTCCATTCTTCCTCGTTGGCGAAATCAGCTGCGAAATGCGGCTCCCAGAATGCGATGTGCATCATTCTGCCTATACCGAAAACGGTGACAAGCTTCGCGCCTTCCGCACGGAGAGCGGCGATTTTTTTCGGATATGTCGGAAGATTGTCGCGTGTGGCAAAATTGCGCTGTGAAGCGGGAACGGTAAGTTCGCCGAGCGGGCCGTAAAACGCATGCTCCATGGCGTATTGGAACGCGCCGGGATTTGAGCTTTCAAGAGTGTTGCCGTTGGCGTCACTCCATTCGTCCATATTGAAGCCGTATACATGAGAGCAGGAAACATTCCACGCTTTCAAGAAATATACCGCCCATTTATACATTCCCATCGGGCCGACGGGGAGAATCATAGCAAGCTTTCTGCCAATATCGCGGCAGCTCTTGATTTCAAGAGCGATCTCGTGTCCGAGAATCATATCGAAATCATATACGTTTTCACAGGGAATCAAGTCAAAATCCTTGTTCCAAAAAGACTGACGTTCGGTTATTTCCTCGGCCGCGTGAGAGCAGCATTCGTCGATCTTTTTCAGATCCCATCCGGCTGGGAAAAAGCCCTCCAGCAGGGAGCCTTTTTCGGTGGATAAAAAGTCCATAATATAACAACTCCTTTATTTTTGAGGTTTTATTAACATCATTAGATTTTATCACTTTCCGAATCGATTTACAAGGGCTTTTTTGAAAATAAGCGGTTTTCGCGGGATTTAAAGCCGTATGCCGCCTCGAAAACAATCGCCGAGGCGATAAGCACAAGTGATAAATTAAATCCGAAACGCACACAGGCAAAAACTGCCGCGCACAGAATGACTCCGGAAAAAGCGACCGAAACATAATCGCAGATTTTCTGCGCGAGGAAGCAATCTGTTTTCGAAGCAATAGCGGCATAAAGTGCGGCCCCGCCGTCAAAGCCGTTTACAGGCAAAAGATTTACAAAAGCCAGCGCGGCATTAGCCAGCACGAGGAAAAACAGATCGTCCGACGGATGCATTTTATAAAATAAATACGCTGTCGCTCCCGCGAAAATATTGGCAACCGATCCCGACACCGCGATCCAGATATCCGAATTATATCCCGAAAGCCGACCGTCAAGCGTTATCTGCGCGCCGAACGGTTTTATCTCAAAAGCTCCTATTCTCCGTCCGGCGAATGCGGCCGCGACAAAATGTCCGGCTTCATGCGCGGCGGCGGAAGCCAGCATTATCAATATATAAACGCCCGGATTGAGTATGTATAATATAAAGAAAGCAGCGAGAAAAAACACGCTGATACGTACCCGCCCCAACGTAATATACAAGCTCATGCGCCTTCGCTCCGCCCTTCTTCGTTTCCGTTTTCCCCTGCTCCGACAAACACCTCTTCCGCTCCGGCAATCGCCTCCCGTATCTCCGAAGCTACTGCAGGCAAAGCGTTTACGCGCACGAAATTTCCGCCTCCGCCTATCAGCAGCTTTACAGTATATGCCGCGCAGAAAAGCGCCAGGAGCGCCAGGAGCTTTATCAAAATTTCTGTTTTTATTATCACAGATTTTTTATTTGTGTTATTTTTATTTTTTCTTATCATTACTGCCCTTTCCCCTTTTCCACTATTATTAAACGGCATTAATAATGCCAGCCGCATTAAATATTCTATTCCGGGCAGAGCAGATATTTGCTTTAAGAAGCGTTATGTTAACAAATTGTTCATCATTATTGTATAAAATGAGGCAGAGAGCATCGTTGAATTGTCAAAAGCAGATAAAAAAGCTGCTCAAGAAGCAGCGAAAGGAATCACAGTTATCACAAATGGAGAACATTCATTTTCAAATTGAACATATACCCGCAATTCTATTGGGCGAAGCGGCAGATAAAATCTATCTGTTTGTTCACGGTAAATGCGGCAATAAAGAAGAAGCGGAGCACTTCGCAGAAATTGTCAGCCCCAAAGGCTGGCAGGTTCTGAGCATTGACCTGCCGGAGCATGGGGAGCGCGGCTTTGAAAAAGGCACATTTGATCCGTGGCATGTCGTGCCTGAGCTTCAAAGCATAATGCTGTACTTAAAGCCGAGATGGAAGAAAATCGGGCTGAGGGCAAACAGCATAGGCGCATGGTTTTGTATATTAGCTTACGATGATGAAGCTTTTGAGAATTGCTTATTTGTTTCTCCTATCCTAGATATGGAAAGACTAATTCGCGATATGATGAAGCAGGCTTGCGTATCGGAAGAGCTGCTTCAACAGAAGCAGGAAATCAAAACTGATTTCGGTGAAACGTTGTCATGGAAATATCTGACGTACGTTAAAGAGCATCCTATTATGAAATGGGATTCGCCGACAGAAATCCTATATGCCGGAAATGATAATCTGACAAAGCGGTGCGCTGTGGATGATTTTTGCGCGCGTTTTCATTCGAATTTATCTGTCATGGAAAACGGTGAGCACTGGTTTCATACGCAGGAACAACTGGCTTTTCTGGAAATGTGGACAAACAATCATACTTAACCCATTCGCTTACTATTAAAACGGCATTAAAATAAGTCTTGTTTTATTTGAGAGAAAAGCCCATTTACCAAAGCCTATTCTCTCTTTGAACAGTAATTATTTAATTTAATTGCCGAGTTAATAATCAAATACAAATGAGGTGGTAATATGCGAAACGGAATCCGTCCTGACCCGGACAAGATATTTCCCGTACCCGGATTTGAAACAGTTACTTACGTGAAACCAACAATTAGAAACCCGAATATAGTCGTAGGCGATTTCACATATTTTTCCGATGTGGATTTTGAACATCACATGACACATTACTATGATTTTTATAAGGATAAGTTGATTATCGGTAAGTTTTGTCAGATCGCATCTGGCGTCAACTTTGTCATGAACGGAGCGAATCATCAAATGAACGCCGTTTCAACCTTTCCGTTTTATATTTTTGAGGGCTGGGAGCAGGAAATGCCTCCGTCGCTATCCGAATTGCCGATCAAAGGAGATACCATTATCGGCAACGATGTATGGATCGGGCAGTATGCAACGGTTTTACCAGGAGTCCATATCGGTGACGGGGCAATTATCGGAATGAACAGTACGGTCGGCAGTAATGTCGAACCATATACGATTGTTGCCGGAAATCCGGCGAAATTCATCCGGAAACGCTTTGATGATGAGTTGATTGATTTGATGTTGAAATTCAAATGGTGGGATAAGGAAATAAAGGAAATCAATGCTTTGATTCCGCTTTTGACAGACAGCAATTTAGAAAAAGTAAAAGAAGCTTTAAAACATAAATTATAAGCGTTTTGCTATAATGCTTTTATTAATACCTAATATGAATTCAATCTATAAGGAGATGATACCGTGAAGAATTGCATTGCAGCTGCTGGAATAGTTCGATAAAAAATAAATTAAGGAGCTTGTTATGACTATTCCAGATAAAAAAATTTACCCCAGGACAAACGACCGCACAACAGTATACCTGAAAAGTGTAGTAAAAAATTCCAATATTATCATCGATGATTATACCATGTACAATGATTTTGTTTCAGACCCCACGCAATTTGAAACAAACAATGTACTGTATCACTATCCGGTCAATAACGACAGGCTGATCATCGGAAAATTCTGTTCCATCGCATGCGGAGCAAAATTCCTGTTCACCAGCGCCAATCATACACAAAATTCCCTCTCCACATATCCGTTTCCGATTTTCTTTGAAGAATGGGGGTCGGATAAAAAGCAGATTGCATCCGCGTGGGACAACAAGGGCGATATCGTCATCGGCAATGACGTTTGGATAGGTTATGAAGCGGTAATCCTCTCCGGCGTCCACATCGGCGACGGCGCAATTATCGGCACAAGAGCCGTGGTAACGAAGGATGTGCCGCCGTATACGGTCGTAGGCGGCGTTCCCGCGAAAGAAATCAAAAAGCGATTCAATGAAGAAACCGCCGATAAATTGCTGCGGCTTGCGTGGTGGAACTGGCCTTTCGAAAAGATACAAGAATCATTGCCATATATTATGAACGGTGAGGTTGACAGACTGTCGTAGGGACAACCCTTGCGGTTGTCCGCCGAATTACGGTTGTCCGTCGAATTGCGGTTGTCCGTCGAATTGCGGTTGTCTGCCGAATTGTCCCGATAATTCGATTATTCCCAAAGAAAGCACTTGATTGATTCAAGTTCAGACAAACAATTTAAAGGCATTGCAGCCTAAATAGCCGCAATGCCTTTTGTTGATCTTTTTATTTATTTACTTGCTTTGATAGCAGCCTGTGCGGCGGCAAGTCTTGCGATCGGCACTCTAAACGGCGAGCAGGAGACATAGTTCAGACCGACCTTATGGCAGAATTCGACGGAGGACGGGTCGCCGCCGTGTTCGCCGCAGATTCCGAGCTTTATATCGGGACGCGTCTTGCGTCCGAGCTCCACGGCCATCTTTATGAGCTTGCCCACGCCAACCTGGTCGAGATGAGCGAACGGGTCGTTTTCGTAAATCTTTCTGTCATAATATGAACCGAGGAATTTCCCGGCGTCGTCGCGGGAGAAGCCGAAGGTCATCTGAGTGAGATCGTTTGTTCCGAAGGAGAAGAATTCTGCTTCGGCGGCGATATCATCGGCAGTCAGAGCGGCGCGGGGAATTTCGATCATGGTTCCGACCTTGTATTTAAGCTTCGCTCCGGCGGCGGCGATTTCCTTATCGGCTGTCGCGGTGACAATGCTCTTTACATAAGCGAGCTCTTTTACCTCGCCTACGAGAGGAATCATGATTTCGGGGACTATATTCCAGTCGGGATGCTTCTTTTGAATGTTTATTGCTGCGCGTATGACGGCTCTGGTCTGCATAGCGGCGATTTCCGGATATGTGACGGCGAGACGGCATCCGCGGTGGCCCATCATCGGGTTAAACTCATGGAGAGAGGAGATGATGGCGTTGATATCTCCGACGCTCTTGTTCTGAGCCTTGGCGAGCTCGGCGATGTCATCGGCTTCAGTCGGGACAAATTCGTGAAGCGGCGGATCGAGGAAACGGATCGTGACGGGATATCCTTCGAGGGCTTCATAGAGCTGTTCAAAATCGCTCTGCTGCATCGGAAGGATTTTTGCCAGCGCGGTTTCTCTCTGTTCGACTGTGTCAGAGCAGATCATTTCGCGGAATGCGGCGATTCTGTCCGGCTCGAAGAACATGTGTTCCGTACGGCATAAACCGATTCCTTCCGCTCCGAACGCGCGCGCCTGCTTGGCGTCCTTAGGGGTGTCTGCGTTGGTTCTTACCTTAAGGGTTCTGTATTTGTCGGCCCATGCCATGATCCTGCCGAATTCGCCGGAAATAGAGGCGGCGGTGGTAGGAAGGGCTTCGCCGTAAATTTTACCCGTGGAGCCGTCGAGCGACATATAATCGCCTTCGACATATTTTCTTCCCGCAAGCGTGAAGCATTTGTTATCTTCATCCATTTTAATTTCACCGCAGCCGGAAACGCAGCAGGTGCCCATTCCTCTTGCGACAACGGCGGCGTGGCTGGTCATACCGCCGCGGACGGTCAGTATGCCCTGTGCGTAATGCATTCCCTCGATATCCTCGGGTGAGGTCTCGAGACGGACGAGAACGACCTTTTTGCCTGCCTTTGCCCATTTTGTGGCGTCTTCTGCCGTAAATACGATCTGTCCGCAGGCGGCTCCGGGAGAGGCGGCGAGCGCGGTGGCGACCGGCGTGGCCGCTTTGAGCGCCTTAGGTTCAAACTGCGGATGGAGAAGAGCATCGAGCTGCTTCGGGTCGATCATGCAGATGGCTTCTTTTTCTGTTATCATGCCTTCATCGACAAGATCGCATGCGATCTTAAGGGCGGCGGCGGCGGTACGTTTGCCGTTTCTCGTCTGCAGCATAAAGAGTTTTTTGTTTTCAATTGTGAATTCCATGTCCTGCATATCGCGATAGTGTTTTTCGAGCTTATCGCATATGACAACAAACTGGTCATAGGCTTCCTTGGATATATCGGCGAGCTGATCGATAGTCTGCGGGGTGCGCACGCCGGCGACGACGTCTTCGCCCTGAGCGTTCATAAGGAATTCGCCGAAGAGCTTCTTTTCGCCGGTAGCGGGGTTGCGTGTGAACGCGACGCCGGTTCCGGAGGTATCGCCCATATTGCCGAATACCATCATCTGCACGTTGACGGCGGTGCCCCAGCTGGAGGGGATGTCGTTCATTCTTCTGTAGTAGATTGCGCGCGGGTTATCCCAGGAACGGAAAACGGCGCGGATTGCGCCCATGAGCTGATCCTTGGGATCTTGCGGGAATTCGGTTCCGATTTTTAACTTATATTCTGCCTTGAACTGGTTGGCGAGCTCCTTGAGATCGGCGGCATCAAGCTGAGTATCGAGCTTGACACCCTTCTTTTCCTTCATTTCGTCAATCAGCTTTTCAAAATGTTTCTTTCCGACTTCCATAACGACGTCCGAATACATCTGTATGAATCTGCGGTAAGAGTCGTAGGCGAATCTGGGATTGTTCGTCTTTTTCGCGAAGCTCTCCACGACTATGTCGTTGAGACCGAGATTTAAAATTGTGTCCATCATTCCGGGCATGGAGGCTCTCGCGCCGGAACGAACTGAAACGAGCAGCGGGTTTTCAAGATTGCCGAATATTTTACCTGTTATTTTTTCAAGCTTTGCGACATAATCCATTATGTCGGCTTGAATTTCATCGTTGATTTTCTCGCCGTCTTCGTAATATTGAGTACAAGCTTCAGTCGTAATTGTGAAACCCTGCGGAACAGGCATGCCGAGGTTTGTCATTTCGGCTAGATTTGCTCCTTTTCCGCCAAGAAGCTCTCTCATTTTACCGTTTCCTTCGGTAAAGAGGTAAATATACTTTTTACCCATTTAAATTCCTCCGTAGAATTTTTATATATATTTGTCTGTCCGGATATTATAACATAAGCGAAAAAGATTTTCAATAAAAGTGTTAAAATTTACACAATGTTTATCAAAGCAAAAATCAAAGAATCATTGATTTTTGTGCCTACACGCTGTGCCTCACGCCGTGAGAGAAAAGTCTCTGTTATATGGTCTTTTCTCTTTTAAACAATATTATTTAATTATTTAATTGCTGTTTTGATAATTACCGCGTTAATAATTTATTCCAAACATTTTTGATAAACTATTTTATTGCCTCTTCACGAAAACCATGGAATAGCGGAAATAAACAATAGGGAAGGCATACATACTGTAAGTGCGACAAAATAAGTTCAGAGGACACAGGCTATGCTTTGACTGCGGATTTTGAAAATATTTGCAGATGTTCATTCCATAAGTTTTCATGAAGAACCTTTTTATTTTGAATATTATAGGCGAATAAACAGAAAATATTCGCTGATAATGACAGAAAATCCGGATATATATGAGAAAATATTACACGAAAAAGCCATGGCAGGTAACGTGGAATCAAAGCTCATCGTTTCCCGTTTTTGGTCTTGCGCACGAAATTTCAAGATTGCCGTTGCGGCATCTTATCGCATCTAAAAACTGCTTCTCTTCGCTTTCGCTGTGAAGCTTCACCGTATAATGCAGTTTAAACAAGCTGCCCATATTGGAGGTTTTCACTGATTCCAGAACATGCGAGGAGGTATATTTTTCGAAAAGATCGTCGAATATTCCGCTGTAATCCAGCCCCTCCGGAATGGTTATCCTGAGAGCTTTTTCACCGGGCTTCTGTTCACCGAGAGGAGAAACAGTATATATAACATACAAAACGCCGAGGATCAAAGTGAAAGCAACGGCGTATCCGAGATATCCCGTTCCGGTCGCAAGCCCGACAGCCATCGCAAGAAAGATCAGACAAATCTCCTTCGCGCTTCCCGGCGCCGAACGAAACTTGACAAGGCTGAACGCTCCCATTACGGCTACTCCCGTACCGAGATTGCCGTTGACGAGCATTATCACGGACTGGACTATTGCGGGTAAAAGCGCAAGCGTTATGAGAAAGCTTTTGGTATATGTGTTTTTGATCGTGAATAAAAACGCGATCGCGGCTCCAAGCAAAACAGAGCAAAGCGTACATAATAAAAATGTCTTGGAGTTTATGTTGGAGGTGACCGCCTCCGCGTTATCAAGCACGGATGAAAAAAATAAATCAAGCACAGAATGTCACTCCTTCGGCTTTTGCGGCCTGTATTTGAAAGAGCTGGTATGCTCTTCCGTATTTTGAGAGGGAAACGGGGTATATTTTATTTATATCAAGAGCGCGAGCCATCCATAGCGGCATTGCCTCCGGAAGCTTTATCTCCGCGAGCACTTCTCCTTCTCCGAGCAGCTGTGCGCCGAAGATGCCTGCGGAAAGCGCGAGCGAAACGGTCCGCCATTGAATATTTTTGTCAAACGTGATTCTCACGCGCTTGTCGTCCGAAGAAAAATACGCATTTCTTTCATATGAAATAAACATTTTCGGGCGTATTCCCGGATTAGATTTGATAAGCCATTCTATTTCGTTTAAAATCTGAAAATCTACGGTATTATCCGTGTCCGGACGAATTCCTTTGTTTAAAAATGCTATCGCTTGCGGATAAGTCATCGCGACTCGTCTTTTATAAACCATGTCGTCAAATTTCTTCTTTATCTCGACAAAGGCGGTCGTCCGCGCGGCCTGTACAGGATCGGAGGACGGCGTTTCATAGCATCTGAGCCTGAGCTTTTCTTTATATACCGGTTTTTCCAAAGACGCTCTTATCAGAGAGTCATTCGGGGTGTCGTAATAAATATTGGAAATCACAGACCGGCCGTAGCTGTCCGGAACGGTATACTGACGCATAACGGCAAAAAAGCTGTCATACTGCGATTCGGACATCAGATATTTCTCCTCTATCCTTTCGAAAATACTTGTGAAACAATCCATATATCAGGTTTCCCTCTGCTTTCAGTTGTATATGTCTTTTCTCTTCTGTTTCCATATTATATACTTTGTTTTTTATGAAAACCGGAAAAGCCGGTGATTGTTTTTTGAATAGCCAGGCAATTTTCTATGATAAAACCGTAAAACTCCTGCACACAAAAATGCCGCCGGCATCCGGCAGCAGAGTAAGAAACAACGTAGGCTTTTTGGCGATAAAGTTGTTAAAAAAGCTCGTAGACGTGTTCATTCAGGCTTAAGTTGCGGTATATTAAATCATCACGCGCTGTAAACCCGATTGATTGCCAGAACGCATTGCCAGCCTCATTGGTTTTAAAGGCGACCAAAGCCACCTTGTTGATACCTTCAGATTTCAAAGCGGCAAGGACATTGTCGACAAGCTGCCGCCCGATCCCTTGCTTGCGGCACTCCGGTTTGACGGCCGTATGATATATATACCCGCGTCTGCCGTCGTGCCCGCAGAGTATTACCCCTGCGATTACGCCTCCGGTTTCGGCAACGAAGCAAGTGGTCGGATTGCGCCGTAAAAACCGCATTATACCATCGCGTGAATCGTCGAGAGAACGCATCCCCATTCCGGCCGTTCCCGTCCAAACAGAGTATACCGCGTCGTAATCATTTATAGTCATCAGACGGATGTTCATAATTCTTCGTTCATTGCTTTCTTTATTTCTTCCATCGTGAACGCCGGTATCAGCTTTAATCCGTATTCAGCCAGAATGTCTGCCGCGTTCGCGTTACGCCGAATCACACACATAACCGTATCAATTACAGCTCCGAGCTTGCGAAGTTCACGCACACCGTCTATTATGGCGCCTCCGGTAGTTACCACATCCTCAATGATACATACGCGCTTTCCCGAAACATCAGTGCCTTCCGCAAGCTTGCATGTTCCATATTCCTTCGCTTTTTTGCGTACAAACGCGGCGGGAATGCCTGTTTCAAGCGACAGCGACGTTGCGATGGGAATGCCGCCCATTTCAAGCCCTGCAAGCACTTCAGTTCCTGCCGGAAGATTGTTTTTCATAATTATTGTGATTTCGGCAAGCAGAGAAGGATTCGCTTCAAATTTATATTTATCAAAATACTCATTCGAAATCTGCCCTGAACGAAGTTTAAATTCTCCTGTTATATAAGCTGTCTCATATATTTTTTTTGCGAGTTTCGATTTCAACAAACCCATTCCTCCAATTTAGCGTAGATCACATAAAATTATTTAAATTATTCACCAAATCAGCTTTTTAGGGTTCAGGGGAACTTTTCGCGAAAAAGTCCCCCTGCGTTTCCCTCATATTTATTTTCTTATTTCAGCCGACAGCTTTTCTTCTGCCGCGCGGATCACGCGGGCGGTAATTTTGTCGGCATCCTCGTCGGTCATCGTTTTTGCGGAGTCGCGGAGCGAAAGCGAGAATGCGACGCTCTTCTTGCCCTCGCCGAGCTGTTTTCCGGAATAAACATCGAACAGTTTCACATTTTCAAGCTTTGCTCCGGCCGCGTCGATTATCACGCGCTCGATCTGTCCGATTTCAATAGAAACATCGACGACAAAAGCAAGATCGCGTTCGACAGACGGGAATTTAGGCAGCGGCTTGTATTCGATTTTATCGTATTTTTCGGAATAAAGCGCTTCGGCATCGATAAAGGCGATATAGCACGGCTTGTCTATGCCGAAATTATCGCGCACATCGGGATGAACTTCACCCAGCGTCATAAGCGTCTTGCCGTTTTTGACAACGGCGGCGCAGCGCCCGGGATGGAAGAACGCGTCATTTGCTCTGACAAACGAGAATGAATTTTCAGCTGTATGCTCTCCGGTCTCGACCGTTTTTAAAGCGAGTGAAGCGCAATAGCCCTTCAGCTTGTAAAAATCGCCGGAACCGTAGAAGCCGATGACAAGCTGCAGCTTTTCTTCGGGCTGAATATCTGCGGAAGCTCCGGGTATATAAATTCTCGCGGCTTCATAGAGCGAGGCGGACGCGTTGCGGTAGCTTTGGTTATGTGCCATAACCTCGAGCATGGAGCCCACGGCGGTTGTGCGCATGACGCTCGTGTCCTCTCCGAGCGGATTTATAATTTTAACGCTGTTTCTTCGCGGATCATTCTCCGGAAGAGTGAGAAGATCATATTGCTTCGGACTGATGAACGAATAGGTCTGGACTTCGAAAAGCCCCATCGAAACACAGAGTGAATGAAGCCTGCGGACAAATTTCTGTTTTTCGGAATATCCTCCGACGCACGCGGAGCCTTTGAAGGCGGTGGCCTCTATTTTGTCATAGCCGTACATGCGCGCGATCTCTTCCGCGATGTCGGCAAATTCGAGCACGTCTGAGCGGTATGAAGGCGGGATGATCATGCCGCCGTCGAATTTAAATTCAAGCTTTTCGAGAATCCGGCGCATATCCGCGGCGGAAACGTCGATGCCGATAAAGCGGTTTATACGTTCCGGCTCGAATTTTATCCTGCGCACATCATGTCCTTCGGACGGATAAACGTCAATATAATCGTCGGTCACATCTCCGGCGCCTAAAAGCTCAACAAGCGAGCAAGCGCGTTCAAGCGCGTCAAGCGGCGTCTTTTCGTCAAGTCCCTTTTCAAAGCGAGAGGAGCTTTCGGTGCGGATGCCGAGCTTGCGCGCGGTGAGCCTTATGGATGTGCCGTCGAACAGGGCGCTTTCGAAAACGACGGTTTTTGTGTCGCCGGATATCTCGCTGTTCTGACCGCCCATTATCCCGGCAACTCCAACCGGCTTTTTGCCGTCGCATATCATCAGCATCGACTTATCGAGCTTGTGCTCAGCTCCGTCAAGAGTCGTTATTGACTCGCCTTCCTCTGCGCGGCGCACGATAATCCTGTTGTCTTCAAGTGTGCGGAGATCAAACGCGTGCATCGGCTGTCCGTATTCAAGCATAACGTAATTCGTGATATCCACTATATTGTTTATAGGACGGACGCCCATCATGCGCAGACGCGCGCGCAGCCACAGCGGTGATGGTGCGATTTTTACGTTTTTAACCGCTCTTGCCGTATATCTGGGACAGAGCGCGCTGTCCTTGACTTCGACGGAAACAAGCTCTGATATGGCACCCGCGCCGCCTTTTACGCTGATATCCGGAAGGTGAAGCGGAACGGAAAAGGTCGCGGCGGTCTCTCTGGCAAGCCCGATAACGGAAAGGCAGTCCGGACGGTTCGGAGTGATCTCAAATTCGACGACTGTGTCGCGCATTTTAAGCACGTCGCGGATATCGTCTCCCGGACGGCAATCCTCCCTGAGGATTAAAATTCCATGCTCGTCGGCGTAAGGAACGTCGTGCAGCGTCAGCCCCAGCTCTTCATATGAGCAGAACATACCTTCCGAAAGGACGCCGCGAAGCTTTCCTGCCTTGATCTTTGTTCCGTCCGCAAGCGTGGATTTATCCTTTGCGACGACAGTGAGATCGTCCTTTTTCATGTTGGTCGCGGCCGTAACTATCTGAAGCGGACGGTCAAGCCCGGCGTCGACCGAGCAGATCGAAAGCCTGTCGGCATCCGGATGCTTTTCAACAGACAGAATCCTGCACACCGCCACGTTTTCAATCTCGTCGCCCTTTATTTCATAGCCTTCTACCTTGCTTCCGCTCATCGTCATGGCATCGCAATATGCCTTTATATTTCCGGCCTTTGAATAATCCGTATAATCCGAAAGCCAGTTCATTGATAATTTCATATTATTTTCTTTTCTCCTTTCTCATCAGTTCAGTTGAACTGCGCAAGAAAACGCAGATCGTTTTCATAGAGAAGACGCATATCTGAAACGGCGAATTTTCGCATGACAATTCGCTCGATGCCCATTCCAAAAGCGAAGCCGGTATAGATCTCAGGATCTATATCACACCGGCGCAAAACATTAGGGTGAACCATTCCGGCGCCGAGTATTTCTATCCAGCCTTCATTTTTACACAGTCTGCAGCCGGCGCCGCCGCATACGAAGCAGGAGACGTCGACCTCCGCGCTCGGCTCTGTAAACGGAAAGTGGTGCGGGCGCAGGCGCGTTTTCGTCTCCGGTCCGAACATTTTCTTCGCGAAGAGATCGAGCGTGCCCTTAAGGTCGCCCATTGTGATTCCCCTGTCGACCACAAGCCCCTCGACCTGATGGAACATGGGAGAATGCGTGGCGTCGACCGCGTCGGAGCGGTATACGCGTCCGGGAGAGATTATGCGTATCGGAGGACGCTTTTTTTCCATGGTGCGAATCTGTACGGGAGAGGTCTGCGTGCGCAGAAGGATATCCGGTGTGACATAAAACGTATCGGTCATATCACGCGCCGGATGGTTGTCCGGCGTATTGAGCGCGGTGAAATTGTAATATTCGCGTTCGATCTCAGGGCCTTCGGCAATTTCGAAGCCCATTCCGACGAAAATTTCCTCGATCTTTTCCTGCACGACGGAGACAGGATGACGTCCGCCGAATGGGATCTCCGTTTCCGGCGCGGTTATGTCGATCCGTTCGGATTCGAGCTTAGCACGGCGGGCGCAAGACTTCATAAGAGCGCTTTTTTCTTCGATTTTTTCCTCTATCTCGGTACGGATTTTATTCGCGAGCTGTCCGATGACCGGACGCTCCTCAGCTGAAAGCGAACCCATAGAGCGAAGAATCGCGGTAAGCTCACCTTTTTTTCCGAGATATTTGATTCTCAGCGCTTCGAGCTTTTCCGGCGTATTGACATCGGTGCCTTCAAGCTCTTTAACGAGCGAATCCCTTATGTTTGCAAGCATTGTTTTCATGGGATTGTATTTCCTTTCATATATACATAAATAAACGCCCCCGCGCAAAATTGCGCAGGGGCGGAAAAACCGCGGTACCACCCTGATTTATAGCTTGTGTCAAAGGGCAAAAACCCTTTTGTCATGTAACGGTGACCCCGTGCGAGCCTTACAGCCCGCCCGCTCCAAAGCGAAACGCACGACCGACGCGTCAACGGCTTTTTTCAGCGGATAAAGCCTCTCTGCGGATGACATATATGCCGGCGGCAATCTTTTTCAACACGTTTATGTCAGTATACTTCATTTTGTTTAAAATGTCAATAGGTGTAAACCGAAAAAATGACAATCCGACGTTTTTTCCTGTCCTGACTGAAACTTCTATGAAAATAACTATTGTTTTCCGATTGCGTATTTATATAATTTTTATTATAATCTTAATAAGGATATTTTTGCCCGCGGTCGTATAATAGATAAAGGGAAGCGGAAGTTTTAAGCTGCGGGCTTTTATGTGTGAGAGTCCCGGGAACGCCTTCCCCGACCCGGCGCGCACGGAGGAATAAAACATGGACAACGGCGCAAGTAGCTACCGCCGTTTCCTTGACGGCGACGAAAGCGCGTTTGACGAAATACTTGATTTATACCGAGACAATCTGACCTTTTTCATCAACCGTTATGTACGTAACATTACGGTCGCGGAGGATCTTGCGATCGACTCGTTCGTAGAACTGATAGTACATAAAAACCGATACAATTTCACATCCTCGCTTAAAACATATCTTTTCACGATAGGCCGCAACCGGGCGCTCGATTATCTGAAGCATATCCGCAGAATAAAGACAGTCCCGCTTGACGATGCAGATACCTCGGAATACGAGCGGGAATATGCCTCGCTTGAGGAGTCCGTTATTGCGGAGGAACGCAAAAGGATCGTGAACAAAGCGCTTGAAACGCTGCCTTGTGAAATGAAAACGGCGGTGTATCTCGTGTATTTCGAAGGTATGTCATACGATCAGACCGCCGCGGTCATGAAAAAGAACAGGAAACAAGTTGACAATCTGCTGTATCGCGCCAAAAATGCGCTCCGTTCCGTTATGGGAAAGGAGGGTGAGCTTCTGCTATGAGAAAATCAAAAGAAGAATTCAAAGCGGAGATCATGCGCCGCCGCATAGAAACAGAAAAGCATGAAAAGAAAATCAAAGCCGCAAAACGCGCGCTTTTCGTGTATGTGCCTGCCGCCGCCTGCTTCGCCGCGGTTTTTATCGCCGCGTCCGTATGGCTTTCGGCTATGCTTAAAAACAAGGAAGGCGACGATCCCCAGATCCTCATAATACCCGAAATAAGCGAATTTACGGGAGTTGATAAAGCTCCGAAAATCGTGTCTGTTGTGGTTTCGTCCGGTGTTGACTCACAGGAAAGCGCGCGGCTCATTGACGATCCCGTCGAAATTGAAAAGCTCATGGCATTCCTGGAAGAGCTCTCCGTTTCCCCGGAAGAATGCATGATAGAAGCCGCTCCTGTCGTCCGCACGAGTATCACGGCAAACAGCAGCAAAGGCGTCTGGCGCACATACGTAATATATGAGCTTTTGCGTTCGGAATACCTCAGCATTGACGGCGCCGGATTACAGAAAATAAGCGATAACGACGCTTTAGAGCTTGAGGCGTTGCTAAACGGAATGGATACCAAGTAAATAGTGATTATATCAGAGAACTGACAAGCAAGCAGATCCATTTCCTAAAAAATTCAAAGCCATCCTTATTAAAACGGCAATAAGATAATTTTTGCTTTATAAGAGAAAAATCCATATACCAAAACATTTTCTCTCCAAGCGGCAATTATTTTTGCCGGGTTAATAAATAAAGAAAGGTAAGGTATTAAAATGACAGCAATCACAAATCGCAAAAGGATCCTCACCTCGGCAATGTGCGCGATCTTGCTCTTTTCCGCAACGCTCGGTTTTTCCGGGTGTGCGGTAAGCGCCAAAGCAGCCGACCTCATGGAAGGGATCGTACCGGACAGCGTTACAGGAAAGCCCGCCGACGACGCATTTATCTCCTCCTCGGCAGATTTTGCCATCAAGCTGTTTAAGCAAACGGCGGCGGCCGATAAAAGCTCAATGATATCTCCGCTTTCGGTCATGCTTGCGCTCGCAATGACCGCGAACGGCGCTTCCGCTCAGACTAAAGCCGAGATGGAAGCCACGCTCAGCGGCGTTTCGCTCGGAGACCTGAACAAATACCTTTATTCATATGTAAATTCGCTTCCCTCCGAAGAAAAATACCGTCTCAATATAGCAAATTCCATATGGTTCCGCGACAACCAAAGCATGATTAATGTCGAAAAGGACTTTTTACAGACAAACGCCGATTATTACGGCGCGTCCGCATATAAATCGCCTTTCAATAATCAGACTGTCGATGATATAAACGCGTGGGTAAAACGCAATACCGCGGAAATGATCGACAGTATAATTGATTCCATAAACGCGGACTCGGTCATGTATCTGATCAATGCGCTCGCCTTTGAAGCTGAATGGGATAAGGTTTATACGAAGGAGGATATCTCGGATGGTTCCTTCACCGCTTTCGACGGCACAAAGCGTTCCGTTAAGATGATGTACTCCGAAGAAAGCAAATATATCGAGACAAGCTCCGCGACCGGCTTTATCAAGAATTATAAGGACGGAAAATACAGCTTCGTCGCGCTTCTGCCAAATGAGGGCATAAATATAAGCGATTATATTTCCTCGCTTTCCGGTACCGATTTCCTCTCTGCGGTTAAAAACGCCAAAGACGAAAACGTCCTCGCCCATATGCCGAAATTCAGCTTTGATTATACGGTCGAAATGAACGAAGCTCTCAAAGCTCTCGGAATAAAGGACGCCTTTGACGGCGGCAAAGCCGATTTTTCAAAGCTCGGAAGCTCTCAGGCGGGAAATATTTTCATCGGTAATGTGCTTCATAAGACTTTCATTTCAGTCGACGAGCTCGGCACAAAGGCCGGAGCGGTAACAAAGGTCGAAATGTCAGTTGAATGTGCGCCTATGGGACATGAAATCTCTCTTGACCGATCCTTTGTTTACGCCATTGTGGACAACACGACAGGCCTTCCGCTCTTTATCGGCGCCGTGCTTGATATAGCAGATTAAGTTTGCGGCAGGCTCAAAGCGGTTTTGCTCTGAAAAAATAAAAAATTGCCGGAACAGGTTATAATTTAACCTGTTCCGGTGCGGCTTGCTAAAAAGTACGATTGCTTGTTAATTACGAAATTAATAATAATCTCACAAGCAATAAAAAATGTCGCTCTAGCAAGCGACTTTTTTTATTTGGTGGAGACAACAGAACTCGAATCTGTGACCTCTTGCATGTCAAGCAAGCGCTCTAACCAACTGAGCTATGCCTCCAAAAATATTAAATTTTCTTCTGAAAATCCATTTGTAATTATGGTACGGGTGACAGGACTTGAACCTGCATGTATAAAACACCGGATCCTAAGTCCGGCGCGTCTGCCAATTCCGCCACACCCGCATACGGCTTACGCTCCGGTAAAATTACCGTGCGGGCTGTATTATAACATTTTTATCGTTCTGTGTCAAGGGCTGCATATAAAGATTTATTAAAGTTTTATTAGTATTGTTGAACCTGCAATTTAAAACAGCAGAATATCAATATATGAATTAGGTGATACGTTTATTAATACTATTTCATATTGACATATTTACCGTTATATGTTATAATCGAATCATACTGATTAAATCAAAACAGAAACGGTAAATTAACAAATGGCAAGAACAAAATTATGCGACAGAGAGCTCCCTCCTTATACGAGGGGCGAAGAAATATTCAATATGGTTTCACACATTGTGGGCGGCGGCTTTGCCGTGATCGCGCTTGTGCTATGCGTGCTTCTGCCAGCGCTCAAGTCAAATACAGCCGGAGTGCTGTGCGGCGCGGTTTTCGGAATTTCGCTTGTGACGCTTTACACGATCTCAGGTATATATCACGGTCTTAAGGGCTGTACAACCGCAAAAAAGGTCATGCAGGTCATCGACCACTGCGCTATATTTTTACTGATAGCCGGAACCTACACGCCTATAACGCTGCTCGCCGTTGCCAAAGTATCTCCCACCGCGGCATGGATAATATTCGGAATCGTATGGGCATGCGCGGCGCTGGGGATAACGCTGAATGCTATTGATCTTAAAAAATACCGTGTCTTTTCAATGATCACATATATCGGAATGGGCTGGTGCATTTCCGCGGCGCTGCGTCCGTTCGCGGCATCCGTAGAGCCGGGAGCCGTTTGGCTTCTCGTTGCGGGAGGTATCTCATATACCGCCGGCGCGGTGTTCTACAGTTTCGGTAAGAAGAAAAGATATATGCACAGCATATTTCATCTTTTCGTGCTTGCCGGCAGCATTCTTCATTTCTTTTCGATCGCGCTTTATATACTCTGATCCTATCCAATATTTGCGGTTATGTCGGCGGAGGCGAGGCGGACGGCACGGAACAGATTTTCCGGCGTCATTTCGACCTGATACCCGACCTTTCCCGCGCTGAATGCTATTGTTTCAAAACCGGACACCGAAGAATCGATGACGGTGACAAATTCTTTTTTCATCCCGATCGGTGAGCATCCTCCGTGAATATATCCGGTCACAGGCAAAAGATCTTTCATTTTGATCATTTCTACCGATTTTTCACCGACCGACGCGGCTGCTTTTTTCAAGTCAAGCTCCGCGCCGGAAGGGATCATGAATACAAAATATCTCTGCGGCTTTGATTTTCCCTCCGTTACGAGCGTTTTAAAGACGCTTTCGGGCGGCTTTCCGATGATTCCGGCAACGGCAACGGCGTTCACGGCTAGCTCCGGCGGAAACGAATAGCTTTTATACGGTATTTTCATGCGGTCAAGAATTCGCATTACATTTGTCTTTTCTTCCATGAATTTTAAAATGCCTTTCTGCTTTCAAAACGATATATTATTGACGAAAAGGGGAACCAAGCGGTTCCCTTTTATTATACACATATTTTATTGAAATGCAAAGCCTGCTTACGTCGGGTGCTTTTCGCGAAAAGCCCCGAACCACCCAAAAGTTCATCGTTGAATTTCTGAAAATGAGTTTAGAGGATTCTTAAGGGCCCTTTTCCAAAAGGGCCCTTAAGCGTATTATTCTCCTCCGTACAGGCTGTAATATTCCTGTTTTGCTTCCTCTGCTTTTTGCATTCCCGTAGAGCACCGGGGGCTTGTCAGAGGGCATCTGCGACTGCAGCCCGTGCAAAACAGCTTGCTGAGATAAGCTTCAATAGTCGGGACATCGTTTTGTCCGGATGCGCCTGTGACAAAAGAGCTGCCGCTTTCCGTTATGTTTCCATTGTCTTCTGTTATAACCGGCTGTAATCCGCCGGTCGCGGATTCATCCGGTTGATTTACATCCGTTTCACCTGATACAGCCGATACAGGATAAACATCGGCTTCTTTGCCTCGAACCGAGATAAAAACAACGCCGTATATGCATACCGCGGCGGCAGCCGCTTTGAAAAACGAACCAGCAGCTCCGCGCAAGCTCTTTTTTGCTTCATCCGAACGCATTGATTTAGCTCCGAGAATGGCCGCGATATATTTTATATGAAGTAAAAGGTGGAACGTGAGAATACCAAGGCCGATATAAGACGCGAGCTTATGTACGGTGAAAACAATGAGTATATTAATCCCCGGGATTAAGAATAATTCCTTCGCTATTAGAATTCCCGTGAAGATGGTCGTCAGCATTCCGGTGGTCAGGATAATATCCGACCATAACAGCACCGTCTGCTTTAATCCGGCTTTTTTCCCTTTGAGCGCGGACAGCAGCATCGATTTAATTCTCTGATAATTAAGCGCAATATGCAACGCGAACAATATCCCGATGCTTATGCCGGCAACTTCGTGAAAAAGTGCTCCCGTCCCGAAATCGAACATAAGTATTATATATAAAACGGTCATCACTGCGTCGAGAATGAGTTTTTCATACGTGCGTTTTTTCATAATTAATATCTCCTTACCTATAAACAATATGGTTTTTTCTGCTATTCAATGGAATGATTTTTGCTTTTAAAGATGTGTATCTGATTATTGGTTCTGAAATAATAATATAAGATCTTTGTGTTGTCTTTCTGATGATAAAAGAACTAAATGCGTAAGTAATTGTGAATAATGCTTATAAAACTTCATTATTTACAGTTTGTTAATTGTTTGAGTCAACTGTAACGTATATAATTACAGTATAAGCTTGACAAGGAGGAAATAAGTTGAAAAATGAACGGTGATTTTGCGGCGGCGCTGTATATACTTCTGTTGCTTGGGTATATAAAAGAACCGAGAACCAGTGTACAGCTTTCCGAGAGCACATATATGAATCCCGCGAGGATAAGAAAGCTCTGTTCAATGCTGAAGTCAGCGGGATATATCGGCGCGAAGGAGGGCAGGGGCGGAGGGATATATCTTACCTGCAATATAAAAAAAATAACTCTTTGCGATGTTTGCCGCTCTGTCTGCGGCGAACCGTTCGGCGGGATATCAGCGTCGGAAAATGTTTCATCGGGAATGGAAGATGTGCTTGAAACGTTAAGCGCGGAACTCAACAAGGCATGTGCCGGAGTGCTTGGGCATATTACGGTATACGATATGGAAAAAACTCTTGCAAAAAAGCAAAAATCGGAATTATTTTCTCAAAATATTAAAAAACATACTGACAGAACATAGATTTTGCAGTATAATTAATTGACGAAAGGGTATGTTTTTGTTATGGATTATCTGATAACCTTTCTGGAAGGAATAATCAGTTTTATTTCTCCCTGCGTGTTGCCTATGCTGCCGGTATATCTTCTTTATTTTGCAGGAGACGGCGGAGGCGGAAGGAAAAAGACCATCGAAGGCGCAATAGGATTTGTATCCGGATTTACGGCGGTTTTCGTCGCGATGGGGGCATTTGCCTCGGCGGTAGGCGGATTTTTAACACAATACCGCTCATTGATTAACATAATTACCGGAGCTTTGGTGGTTCTGTTCGGAGTCGGATTCGCGGCAGGTTGGAACTGGGGCGGTTTATTTTCCCGAAGAGGGAGATTTGCCGCAATGAATACGAAACCGTACGGCTTTTTTCGCGCGGCTCTGTTCGGAGTTATATTTTCGGTGGGTTGGACGCCGTGTGTGGGCGCGTTTCTCGGCTCGGCGCTGTTATTGGCTTCTCAACAGGGAGTGGCTGTCAAGGGCGTAGCTCTGCTTTTCTGTTATTCTCTCGGACTTGGTCTTCCTTTTATTTTAAGCGCGATGATAATCGACCTGATGAAGTCGGCGTTTGGGTTTATCAAGCGCAATTATAAAGTCATAAATCTCATATGCGGGATATTACTCGTAATTGTCGGAGTTTTAATGATGACCGGAACAGTATCTATATAATAGCAATTACTGTCGCGTTGCCCTAGAAATATAATAAATATTCTCGCTGTCGAAAGGATTTATCGTAAAATGAAAAAACAAACTGTTATTCTTATAATCGCGCTCGTTTTAATAATCGCCGCCGCGGTTTTTTCATATAAACAACTAATTAAGCTGAACACGCCCTCGGATACAATACCGCTGTCTGTCCCAGAAAACGAAACAAGCACGGCGGAAACCACATCGGAAACTAAAAATACAGCCCCGGACTTTGCCGTAAAGGATTCGGACGGAAACACGGTAACGCTTTCTTCATTCTTCGGAAAACCGATCGTTTTGAATTTCTGGGCGAGCTGGTGCGGTCCGTGCCAGAGTGAAATGCCGGATATGCAAAAAGTTTACAAAAATTATTCGGATTCGGTTGTGTTTTTATTTGTCAACCTCACCGACGGCGTCAGAGAAACAGAAGAAACCGCCTCTTTGTTCATTACATCAAATGGATACACCTTCCCCGTTTTCTATGACGTTAATTCAGAGGCTTTAAACGCATATTATGTAAACTCAATACCGCGGACATATATAATCACAGCTGACGGAAATATCGCCGGACAGGTGACCGGAGTCGTTTCCGAAGAGGCGCTGTCCGCGGCGCTGGATGAGCTGATCGGGGGATAAAAGAGGAATTCGTAACGCAGAGATATTATAAGGTGACGACGTATTATGGAATTGCCGAGAAGAAAACCATTGCGTTTACAGGGTTATGATTATTCGTCATGTGGTGCATATTTTATTACAATTTACACTAAGGACAGATGTGAATCGTTGGGTCAGATCGTAGGGGACGATGCCCACATCGTCCCCTACACAATCGCAATCTGTTTCTAAATTGGTAAAATCATTCAAAACAATGATAACAAAAGAAATCGGTTTTTCATTATGGCAACGGTCATTTTATGACCATATCATCCGCAATGACAATGAATATAAAAAAATATGCCAATACATAGAAGAAAGCCCATTAAATGGGATGATGATGAGTTACATGTGGACGATTAGTTCCGTATATGCAATTAAATATAAATTTTTAGAGGATAAAAAAGTGCAAACAAAATCTGTCTTTATTCTATGCGTCTTTCTTGTGCTTACCATGATTCTCGGATCCTGCGTTCCCGTTTCAATGATAACAGAAACCGAAACGATTTCAGAAACCGAAACTGACACATTGGCAATAACCGATACCGAAGCTGAAACCGATACCACGGAAATTGTGGTAAAAACAACCGGGGAAAAGGAGAAAAACAGCATGTATGTATTCGAGACACCAAAATTTGAAAAAACAAGCTATTCCGCATCCACTCCCGAATATCTCAAGGCGCTTTGGCTCTCACAGTTCGATCTTGCGAGCGTATATAAAAACGGTTCGGCGCAAAGGTCATCCGACGACTTTGAAGCGTTGATGGGGATAATCCTCGACAATGCGGTCGAAAATGGCTTCAATGCCGTGATCATACAGGTCAGACCATATGCTGACAGCTTTTATCCCTCGGAGCTATATCCGATGTCGGATTTCATTTCGGGTATGTTCGGCAGAGAGATCAAATACGATCCTTTCGCCAGGATAGTCAAGCTTGCCAAGGCGCGCGGGCTGTCCGTCCATGCCTGGATAAACCCACTCAGGGGCATGACCGAGGAACAAATAAAGCTCGTGCCGAATTCATACCCGATTAAAAAGTGGTATAACGATCCTCAGAGAAAAGGAAAATACATAGTATATGTAAACGACAGGTGGTATCTAAACCCGGCATACGGCGAGGTACGCGGGCTGATAGCGGCAGGCGCCGCTGAGATCGTTTCAAAATACAACGTCGACGGCGTTCATATGGACGATTATTTTTACCCTACGACCTCGTCAGACTTTGATTACTCAGCATATGCCGCGTACAAATCCGAAAACGGCTATATCGCTCTCGATAATTACAGGCGCGAAATGCTATCACAGACGGTATCGGGAATATATAAAGCCGTTAAAGACATAAATCCCTCCGCTTTGTTCGGAATCAGTCCGGCGGGAGAAATCAATACGGTTTACAACTCTCATTATGCGGATGTATACCGTTGGTGCTCCGAGCCGGGCTTTGTCGATTACATATGTCCCCAGGTTTATTTCGGAATGGAGCATGATACATGCGATTTCGAAAAAGTAAGCAAAATATGGCTTGATACGGTAAAGCTCGATTCAATCAGGCTTTTTATAGGAATGTCGCTTGGGAAAGCGAAAAGCGAAGTGGATAATTATGCAGGCAGCGGAAAATATGAGTGGAGAGACAACAAGGATGTTCTGAAGCGATGCTTTGATTATATCTCCGGCGTAAAGCGTTGTTCAGGAGTAGTATATTTCTGTTATCAGTATTTTTACGACCCTCTTACCGGAGTTGAAGTGAGCGCCACAAAAACCGAAAGAGAAAATCTGTTTCCGATCTGAGTTTTTTGTGCAATACTCACAATATAAGGCCCCATCCTTTAACAAAAACATAAAATAATATCATTCCAAATAAAATCTATTGACTTTACATTACTATTTGTGATAATATATTATATAATATTCAGGTTTTGATAGACATGTATCCGTAGGAGAGAATTACAATGTCAAAAGCGATCCTTGTCACATCTCTGAAGGGTGGCGTCGGCAAGACGACGGTCTCTGCCGGGATCGCCTGCGGTCTCTCAATGACCGGAGCCCGGGTGCTTGCCGTTGATATGGATTTTGTGTCCGGCGGGCTTGACGTCGCGCTCGGATGTGAAAATCTGGTGGCTGTGCCTATCACGGATTATCTGTCCGGCGACGCGCCATGTGAGGACATTGCCAATCCCACCTCATTTCACGGGTTGTTTTTTGCCGCTTCTCCGATGCTTCGCCGCTCGTTTTTCGAGCTTGACGGCGACGGCGGAGCCGCAAAGGTAAGAAGAATCCTCTGCGAAATCAAAACCGGATTTGACTATACCGTATTCGATATGCCCGCCGGCGGGGGGGAGCTTTTCGACGCGCTCGCGTCCAGCCCGCTCTTCGATATGATCCTCGTCGTTGCCACCGACAGCGTAAACTCCATCCGCTCCGCGGAAAAAACAGCATATGAGCTCGCCGCTCTTTCACGCCGTCCGGTGAAGCTCGTGATAAACGGTTATGACCTCGTTTCCCATAAAAATAATACATCCGGGATCGTCGAGCTTATCTCGCGTACCGGCATACCGGTGATAGGAGTAGTGCCATATACTCAATTTGCCGAAAAAGCTCTTTCCGAAGGAAAGCCGCTGACCGCCGTGAAGAATAATCCTGCCGGTATTGCGCTCGCGAATATATCGAAAAGGATCGCGGGTTTACGCGTGCCGCTTTTGGATGGCATAGTTAAAAAAAGACGCCGTAAAAGCTTTTATTGAACCCTTAGAAAGGTGTAACAAATGACAATCGCATTACTCGCGAACGAAGAAAAGAAAGAGCTCCTGACTCAGTTCTGCATTGCTTACTGCGGTATTCTGAGCAAGCACACTCTGTTTTCAACCTCCGCGACCGGCAAAATGATATCAGATGCGACGGGGCTGACGATAGAACGCCTGTTGAACGAAGAACAGGGCGGCACCCAGCAAATTGCGTCGCGAATTTCATATAATGAGATCGATGTCCTCCTGTTTTTCCGCGGAACCGCTCCGCGAGCCGTCCATGATGAAACCGAGATAGATATACTCCGTTTATGTGATATATACAACATCCCGTTCGCGACCAACATCGCAACGGCGGAGGCTGTTATAATGGCGCTCGGCAGAGGCGACCTTGACTGGCGCGTGCTTGTAAACCCCAAAAACAAAAAGAATATCTGATTTTACTTGTCCGCTGCCCGCGGCCTTTGCCGCGGCGCGGTTCGGCTTCGCTCAGAGAGGCGCGTCCGGGTTTTCCCGGTGATGTAAGCGCGCCGCGAATGTCCTCCGCGCATGACGGGCGGCTGCGTTTTTTGCTTTCATAAAGCGCTAAAAGGACAGCCCAAAAAAGAGAGGGAGAATATTTTCTCCAAAAAGGGTGGCACCGCGGGTTATCCCCGTCCCTTTGCCGGGACAGGGATATTTTTGTTTTTTCATGAAATATTAATACGGCAATTAAATAATATTTGTCTTATATGCCTCACGTTGTACCTCACACTGTGCCTCACGTTGTGAGAGGAAAGCCCGTATACCAAAGTCTTTTTCTCATAAAACGCGAATGTTTATTACCCGTCAATAAATAACCACCGATTAATAATAATCAACCGAAAGGAATTGAATAAATGATACAGAGACCGAGAGGAACGATTGACATACTTCCCGGAAAGGCCGCGCTCTGGCAAAAAGTCGAGAACACGCTCCGCGACGCCGCGGCGCTTCACGGTTTTTCCGAGATAAGGATACCTACGTTCGAATCGAGCGAGCTTTATAAGCGCGGCGTCGGCGAGACGAGCGACGTCGTTCAAAAAGAGATGTATTCCTTTTACGATAACGACGGGAGGAATCTGACCCTGAGGCCGGAGGGAACGGCCGGAGTAGTTCGAAGCGTGATTGAAAATTCCCTCACGGCGGAGGCAATGCCGCTCGCGCTGTATTATCTGATTTCCTGCTTCCGTTACGAAAAGCCGGAGGCCGGACGCAGCCGTGAATTTTTCCAGTTCGGCGCGGAGCTTTTCGGCGCTGAATCGGCCGGAGCGGACGCCGATGTGATTCTGTTCGTCGCCGATATTTTTAAAAAGCTCGGCATACAGGATATATCGCTTGAAATAAACTCGATCGGCTGCAAGAGATGCCGCCCGCTTTATCACCGGGCGCTGCGCCAATACTTCGAGAAATACCGTGGCGACCTGTGCGACACCTGTCTTTCGCGCCTGGAGGTCAACCCTCTTCGCATCCTCGACTGCAAAAGCCCGGTATGTTCCGCGATAACGGCATCCGCGCCGAATGCGCCGGATTATCTTTGCGATGACTGCGCCGCCCATTTCGAGGAGCTGAAAGCGCTGCTTGATTCGGCGGGAGCGAAATACAAGGTCAACCCCCGGATTGTACGCGGCCTCGATTATTACCAGCGCACCGTTTTCGAATTTGTTTCGACAAAAATCGGTTCTCAGGGCACAATATGCGGCGGCGGAAGATATGACGGACTCGTTGAAGAGCTGGGAGGACCAAAGCTGCCCGGTATCGGCTTCGCAATGGGTCTGACAAGAATAATGCTCGCGCTTGAAGCTCAGGGAGCGGAATGCGGACGGCAATCAAGCGATATTTATCTCGCCTCCATGGGCGCCGACGCCGCGCGCGCATGCTTCAAACTCGCTCAGGAGCTTTATTCTCTCGGCATAAAAGCCGACTTCGACAAGGTCGGGCGCAGCCTTAAGGCTCAGATGAAATACGCCGACAAGAAAAACGCCTCTTTTGCTGTTGTTGTCGGAGCCGACGAGCTTTCCGCCGGAAGGGCGAAAATCAAAAACATGCTTGCCGCTTCTCAGTCCGACGGAGACGATGAAATATCTCTGAACGCCGCGTCAATAACCGGTTATATATCCGCATATAAAAGCAAACAGAACTGAAACCTTCGATACTGAAAGATATTAAGGAGACAAATATATGTACAGAACAAATTACTGCGGACAGCTTTCCGCCGCCGATATCGGCAAAACAGTGCAGGTATGCGGCTGGGTTCAAAAACAGCGTGACCTCGGAACTCTCATCTTCATTGACCTGCGCGACAGGACGGGCATTGTCCAGCTTGCGTTTAACTCTACGGAAACAGAAGCCAAAGACGGAACTTCGCTGTTTGACATGGCATTTTCCGCTCGCTCCGAATACGTGCTTTCGGCCGAGGGCGTCGTCCGTTCACGCGGAGAGGGAGCGATAAATAAAAATATCACGACCGGCGAAATCGAAATTGCCGTGACCAAGCTCGAAATACTGAGCACCTCACAGACTCCTCCGTTCGAAATAGTAGAAAACTCAAACGTAAAGGACGAGCTAAGGCTTAAATACCGCTATCTCGACCTGCGCCGTCCGGATGTGCAGCGCAATATCATCACACGTCATGAAATCGTCAAATGTGCGCGGGACTATTTTGACGAGAACGGCTTCCTCGAAATTGAGACGCCGATATTGATCAAATCCACGCCAGAGGGCGCGCGCGATTACCTTGTCCCAAGCAGAGTTCATCCCGGCTCGTTTTATGCCCTTCCTCAGTCGCCTCAGCTTTATAAGCAGCTTTTGATGCTCTCCGGCTTTGACCGCTATATGCAGATAGCCAAATGCTTCCGCGATGAAGACCTCAGAGCCGACAGACAGCCGGAATTCACACAGATTGACCTTGAGATGTCGTTTGTCGGTGAAGAAGACGTTATGGAAATCAATGAGCGCTTTTTAAAGCGCGTGTTTAAAAAATTCTGCAATTTTGATATACAGACTCCTATTCTCAGAATGCCTTATTCTGAGGCAATGAGCCGCTTCGGCAGCGACAAGCCCGATATGAGATTCGGCTTTGAGCTTACAGATATATCGGCACTCGTCAAAAACTGCGGATTTTCCGTCTTCTCTTCCGCCGTCGAAGCTGGCGGAAGCGTCAGAGCGATAAATATAAACGGATACGCCGATAAATTCTCGCGCAAGGAAATTGACAAGCTCACCGAGTTCATCAAGACCTTCGGAGCAAAAGGACTTGCCTGGGCAAAGCATGGCGCGGAAATCACAAGCTCATATTCCAAATTTCTTACCGCCGAAGAAAACAAATCAATATATGATGCGTGCGGCTTCGGTCCTAATGACCTGCTGCTTATAGTTGCGGATAAAAAGAACAAAGTCGTGTTCGATTCCCTGGGCGCGCTCCGCCTAAAAGCCGGAAAGGATCTCGGGCTGATGAAAAAAGGCGACTTTAAATTCCTTTGGGTCACCATGTTCCCGATGTTCGAATACGACGAAGAAGAACAGAGATTCTGCGCGGTTCATCACCCGTTCACCGCGCCGCGCGACGAGGATCTTCAATACCTTGAATCAGACCCGGCAAGAGTCTGCGCGAAAGCGTATGATATCGTGCTCAACGGCACGGAAATGGGCGGAGGCAGCGTCAGAATTCACCGCCGCGACGTACAAAGCCGCGTGTTTGCCGCGCTCGGATTCACCGAGGAAGAGGCCGAAATGAAATTCGGCTTTCTGCTGGACGCGTTTAAATACGGCGCGCCTCCTCACGCCGGCCTGGCCTTCGGACTCGACAGGCTCGTCTCTCTCGTACTGGGACTCGACGCGATCCGCGACGTGATCGCATTCCCGAAGGTTCAGAACGCCTCTGAGCTGATGAGCGGTTGCCCGGCGACCGTACCTCAAAAGGCGCTTGACGAGCTTTTTATTGATATAAAACCGCAGGCTTAAGAACCCTTTTGGAAAAGGGTCCTTAAGAATCCCCTAAAACTCTGTTTGGCAACTTCCTTCAAATACTCTTTTGTATGTGTGTCGGGCTTAAGGGCTCTTTTGGAAAAGGGTCCATAAGATCCCCTAAAACTCAGTTTGGTGACTTCCTTCAAATACTTTTTTGTATGTGTGTCTGGCTTAAGAGCTCCTTTGGAAAAGAGTCCATAAGAATCCCGTAAACTCAGAAGCGAGTTTCTTGCCAGGCTTCTTTTCAAAGAAGCCGCGTTGCCAAATATATTTTCTTTACCCACCCAATATTCAGCGTTAGTTCAAAAATTGTTTAAATTTTAATGATAAACTTGTAAAAAGACGGACTCAGGCCAAAGATTAAGGAGAAAACCGTAAACATGATTGAAATCAACGGCTTAACTAAAAAATACGGCGACAAAGTTGTTGTCAACAACATCACCTTCGACGTAAGCGCCGGCGAGGTCGTCGGATTTCTCGGGCCAAACGGCGCGGGTAAATCCACGACAATGAATATTCTCACCGGATATATATCATCCACCTTCGGAACGGCGCGTATCGACGGTATCGATATACTTGAAAATCCGATGGAAGCCAAAAGAAAAATCGGATTTTTACCGGAACAGCCTCCGCTTTATCTAGAAATGACCGTCAAGGAGTATTTAAACTTCGTATACGATCTTAAAGGAACGACGCTGAACCGCAAAAAGCACATTTCCGAAATATGCGAGGTCGTTAAGATAACCGACGTATACAACCGGACGCTTAAAAACCTGTCCAAGGGGTATCGCCAAAGAGTCGGAATCGCTCAGGCACTCGTCGGCAACCCGCCTGTGCTTATTTTCGACGAACCTACCGTAGGTCTCGACCCGAAGCAGATAATCGACATCAGAAACCTTATAAAAGCACTCGGAAAGGATCACACCATCATTCTTTCCACCCACATCCTTCCGGAGGTGCAGGCCGTCTGCGACAGGATCATAATTCTCAACAGGGGCAGCATAATAGCCAACGAAAAGACCGAAGAAATATCAAAACTCACCGTCGGTCCCCGCCGTCTCGTCGCCAAAATCGCCGGGCCGCAGAACGAGGTGCTTAAAATGCTCAAGACCGGTCAGGGCATCGTATTTGTCGACGTGCTGGCCGAGAGGGACGGCGACGCCGTATCATACATGATTGAGTCACAGCCGAGCATCGATATCAGAAAGCCACTGTTCTATGCCCTTGCCGACCGCGGATGGCCGTTGATCGGTCTCGAAGCAATGGGTCTCAATCTTGAGGATATATTCATTTCTCTGGTCGCCAACGACCGCGGCACAAAAAATAAGCTCAACCCCGGAAAGTCAAAAAAGGTCGCCGGTCAGACAATTCACGAGGCATCGGCGCGCGACATCTCATCCTCTGATGCCGACAGCGGCGTGAACGCGGATAAAGCGTCCGCCTCCGAAAAAGACGAAACAAAAAGCGCATCCGGAACGGAGGAAAATAAATAATGCTTGCTATTTATAAAAGAGAGCTCAGATCCTATTTCATAACTCCGATAGGATATGTGTTCACAACGGTTTTCCTGATCATGTCAGGACTTGCTTTTTCGTTCATGACGCTGCAGTCCAGCACGACGAACGTATCCAACTA
Source organism: Oscillospiraceae bacterium (assembly GCA_034925865.1). Taxonomy (NCBI): domain Bacteria; kingdom Bacillati; phylum Bacillota; class Clostridia; order Eubacteriales; family Oscillospiraceae; species Oscillospiraceae bacterium. Next base: position 46,726 of record JAYFRN010000014.1, read on the forward strand.
TTATGTGCTTGTTATGTTCTTCTTTATAATCCTCATTCCTCTCCTGACGATGAAGATGTTCAGCGAGGAAAAGAAGACAAAGACCGAGCAGATCCTGCTCACCTCTCCTATAAGCATAACTGACATGGTTCTCGCCAAATTCCTGGCGGCATATACGCTGTTTGCCGCCACGCTTCTGGCTTCCTGCGTATTTTTTATCTCGCTATATGTTTACGGAACGCCGAATACCGCAGTGCTTATCGCCACGACGCTCGGCATCCTTTTAATTGGCGGCGCCTTCATCGCGCTCGGGCTGTTCATCTCGTCCCTGACCGAAAACCAGCTGATCGCCGCGCTCATCACAATTGTTTCAATATTCGCGATGCTCGGCCTTGGTCTTATTACGTCTTCGATACCGGACAACATGACGGCGCTGCGCGTCGTGCTGAAGTGGGTCTCCGTTTTTGACAGGTATTACGCCTTTACTTTCGGTATTTTTGATTTCAACGCGCTGCTTTATTACATTTCAATAATCGGCGTGTTCATCTTCCTGACCGTAAGAGTATACGAAAAGCGCAGATGGGAATGAGCCCCTTTTTCAAGCCCGTAATGCCACCAAGATCAAATAACGGAGGAAAACACATAATATGAAAGAAAACGGAAAAGGGTTTGTCGGCGCGCTTTCGTCACGTAAATTCAAATACGGCTCCGCCGCCCTGACCCTGACGGTAGTATTCGTCGCCGTCGTAATAATTCTAAACGTCGTCTTTACGGCGCTTTCAGGTAAATACGGTTTTTACCTCGACCTGACCGAAAAGCAGATATTCGGGATTTCAGATTCGACGAGAGAGCTTTTAAAGGACATCGACACCGATGTCACAATAAAGTTTCTTATCCCGCTCGATCAGCTTAAAGCCAACTCTGTATATAATTCAATTTATACCTGCGCTCTCGAATACGAACACGAATTCAGCTTCGTGCATGTCGAATACGACGACATAATCGCCGATCCGATAAAGCTGATCGAGTATCAGAATCAGGGCTTTTCGATAAAAACATATTCGGTAATAGTCGAGAGCAAATACCGCAAGAAAGTATATCAAATGTATAAGACGCTCTCCGACGGCCAGACGCCGGGAAGCGATTTTTACAACGTGGCGCAAAGCACAAAAAAATTCTACGGCTTTTTCGGAGAAAAGACCTTCACCTCCGCCATTCTCTCCGTCACCAATAAAACCATGCCCGTCGTGACCTTCACGCAGGGGCACGGCGAAACAATCCCCGCACAGCTTGAAAATATGTTCGTCACGAGCGGCTATATCGTCGAAAAAATAGACCTTTTGACCGATAACATAAATCCGGACACAAAGGTGCTTGTCATAAGCGGTCCTAAAAAGGATTTTGCCGGTATAAAGGACGTAACCTCCGGCGCCAAATCCGAAATGGACAAGATATCGGAATATCTGAATACACGGCGCCACCTTATGGTGTTCGTCGATCCGTTTACCCCGCCGCTTAATAACATTTCCGAGCTTCTCACCGAATGGGGCATTCAGATACAGTACAACCAGCTGATTAAAGACGACTCCAAGAGCGTCCCTGGCAATACGCAATACTTGATCTGTCAGTACGCGACAGACAGCTACGCGAAGGATCTCCACGAGTCCGTCAGTAAAATGGACAACCCGCCCAATACGATTTCACCGATCACCGTTCCGCTTAAGCTTTTATTCGGCGAAAGCGAAGACAGCATCCACGCCGCCGGAGCGATTCTAAAAAGCTATCCGACCTCCTATGTCGAAATTGACGGCAAAAACGTCGCCGGAGAACGGGTTCTGATGGCTGTCGGCACAAAATCTGAAATCATTGACAACGTCACCGTGAACACGAACGTTTTCGTTTGCGGCTCCACATACTTCACGGAGCTTGTCAGCGGAGATATTTACGGCAACAATGAAATCATCTATAACTTTATCCGCGGCATGGGCTTTGAAAAGCAGCTTGTCAATATCAGCTTCAAAAAGCTCGATGACGAAACGCTTGATATCGATGGTACGATCGCAAAGAGCCTCATGATAACCTATGCCGCCGTAATTCCCATGTTTGTGATCATTGCGGGCATTGTTATCCTCGTTGTTAGAAGGAGAAATCACAGATGAAGACAAAGGGCGGAACGACCGTTCTGTCGCGCCAGAAAAAAGCCATACTCCTGTCTGTATGCGCCATTGCCGTTCTCGGCATCGCATATCTGATTCTGAGCATGACGCTTTTAAAGGACACTTCGACGCCGGCAGAAACTGTCGATAAATTCGGAGAAACCATCGGCGCCGGCGGCAAGCACACTATGTTTCAGCAGATAGAAAGAAAAAATATAAAGGAAATAATCGTAACAAACTCCAAGGGTAAATACCGTTATTACCGCGGCGACGACGGAAAGCTATATATCGACGGCGCAGAAGCAGTTTCTTACGATCCGGAGCTGATCTCGAATCTCGTCGTCAGCTGCGGATATCCGCTTTCTCTGAAGCTTTTAGACGATCCGAAGCCGTACGAGGATTACAAGCTCACCGCCGATACCTGTCTCGCGACGTTTGAAATAACGGCTCTTGATACCGGCAAGCATTATAAGGTCTATATTGGCATGAAGCTATTAACCGAGGGCGGATATTATGCCCGCCTTGATGGAAGAGACGCGGTCTATGTGCTCGACACCACGCTTGAAAAAAGCGTTTTTGCAGACATAAAAGACTATTTCGTCGCACAGCTCGCGCCCAATATCGATCAGAACTACTACTATAATATCACCGACTTCCTGCTTAAGAAAAACGGAGAAGAATTTGTCAATATCATACACATCTCCGATGAAGAAAAGGAAGCGGAGGCGCTGACCACCGGTCAGAAGATGATCTATCCCGGAAATTTCGTGCCCAGCAGCTATAATTATTCCACCGTAATTCTTCAGCATTTCATCACGCTTGTAGGAGAAAGTGTCGAGGAATACGGCATCAATAAATACCTCACCGCTCAGACAAGCGACGAAAAAACAAAGTTTATTGAAATTCTCAATAAATACGGCTTCCTTGACGAAAACGGCAAATTCTTATATGAACTGAGCTATTCCTATGACAACGTCTCCACGACGCTTTACGTGAGCAAGCTCGACGAGAATAATTATTATCACATTTATTCACCCAGATATGATATAATCGCGTCTATGCCAAAGGATAGCTTTTCCTGGATAGAATGGGATCTGATCAAATATGTCGACAGCGGCATATTCTCAATGAACATCAACAACGTAAAGCGCATTGAATTCACTTCTCCGTCCGCAAACGCCTCCTTTGACCTTTCATATATAAACGAAGGCAAAAAGGACGACCTTACGGTTATGTGCGAACAAAGCGGAAAGCGCGTCACAACGACGAATTTCCGCGAATTCTACAAACAGATGCTGTATGTTGCAAACGCCGGATACGCCGACAGCGACAACGGCGAGGCAGCCAGCGCACAGCTTAAGATAATAACCGTAGACGACATTGTGAGGACATATACCTTCTATGACATATCGTCGCTGCGCAGTTATTACACCGTTGACGGCAACGGCAACTTTTATGTCAGCCGAAGCTATGTCAAAAAGCTGATCGAGGATATATCTCTTCTGCTCAAGGACGATTTTGATGTCCCTGCCGGCAGCCCGGATAAAATCGTAGTGGCTTCCAGAAACGATTTCTGAAATAAAAAATTTACTGCGGCAACTGTTTAATCAGGCTGCCGCAGTAATGCGTTCCGAAATAATGTCTGTCAGCTTATATAATCCTTGTTTATAATAGGGAAAGGCTCATATATCAGAACTTTTCTCTCTTCAAGCGGTAATAAAACAAAAAGAAAGGCGTTTTTATGACAAACGGCAGAGAATCAGACAATGGATATATGACCTCCCGCGGCACAGCAGAACAATATCTGCCTGCGGAACGGAATGAAAAATATTACAAGCTGATCGAAAGACTCGATTTTAATTATCTGTATGTCAACTGCCCTCTTGAAATAACCGACGCTCTCAGCGTATACGATATCGACACATACGATTATTATCTGCACTTTATATTCAGAAGCATGTCCGAAACGCCGGTTGACAGCGTCGATATAATTATTTTGTTATATGACAACGCAAATGTTCCGTCTGAAAAGATTCCTTATACTTATTCGTTTGAAGCCATGCGTATGAACTCGACGAAGCGCAAGAATAAGGGCGTTTCTTCTATTGCCTGCGGCGCTGAATTCGGCAGAGGGTTTTACATCCCGATACCGCAGTCGTATTTTAAAAAGCTCAATGTCGTTATAAAACGCATTTCATATTCGGATCAGACGGCCGTCGAATATGAAGAAGCGGCCAAATACTCACCCGAGCACCTTTCAAGCTTGTCTCTCGAAAAGAAGAACGCGTTCGACCAGATCAATATATATGAAGCTCTCGAAGACGAATTCCCAACGAAATTTGTCGCGGCCGAGGGACAGTTTTCATGGATGTGCTGCTGCGGAAATAAGAATCCCAACAATATTGCGCGCTGTTCCCGCTGCGGAAGGGCAAAAGACTGGCAGCTGTGCGTAATGAGCGACAAGGCGCTTGACGAGGAGCATGAAAAGTATATAAAAGAACATTCTGCTCTGTTCGCGAATTACGCAAAAGCCGAATTCATGATAAAGCATAACTATATCAGCAAACAGGATCGGCTTGATATGGCCGAAAAGCAGGAGATTGCGTTAAACCGCGTTGAGAAGCAGGAAAAGCGCCGCGAAAGACTCATGAAGCAGATAATTCCGAGATTTGTTCTCTATTTTGCCATAATGACGCTGATTTACCTTTTCTTCCGCTGGCTTTCAATGTACACCTGAACATAATATTATTTTAAAAACAGAGACTGAAAGGTTAAATCTTTCAATCAACAATTTTTGCCCATATTGCGGTTTTTAACTGCAATATCAGCAAGCAGAACCGACAGAAAAGCTTGCGGTTCTGCGGAAAGGCATAGACAAAAAAATGGAGAATATAGAGGTCTTTTCCGGCCGACCCGCCGATCTTTCCGGAAGATCCGTAAAAGAAATCCGTACATATGATCTCCTTGATTCAGCCGGGATTGAATACACCCGGGCAGATCACTCAGCCGCCGACACTATGGACGACTGCGTCCTGATCGGCATTTCTCTGGATACTCACGTATGTAAAAATCTCTTTTTACGTAACCGACAGGCAACAAAATTTTATCTTCTCATGATGCCCGCCGACAAGCCGTTTAAAACGAAGCATATATCAGCTCAGCTTGGCTGTGCGCGCCTCTCCTTTGCCGAACCTGAATATATGGAGACTTTCCTCGGTATATCGCCTGGCTCTGTCAGCGTCATGGGACTGATGAATGACATCAACTGTCGGGTCAATCTTGTCGTCGACAGAGAGCTTCTGAAAGAAGACACGATCGGCTGCCATCCATGCGTAAACACGTCAACCTTGAAAATCACAACGGGCGAACTGTTCGGAAAATTCCTTTCTGCGCTCCACCGCGAAAGCAGAGGATACATAACGGTCGATCTTCCGAGGGAGGAGAACGCTTAAGGACCCTTTTGGAAAAGGGTCCTTAAGAATCCCATAAAACTCCTTTAGGGACTTTATACAATGGCTTCATAAAAATCCTAAAACAATTTAAACACATTTAAAACTATTAAAATGAGCTTTTTCGGGTCCCGGGGACTTTTTCGCGAAAAAGTCCCCGGGTGTTATCCTCTATTTTGAAAATTTCTTCATTACGGTACAGATATTCATGACCGTGTCGTTTATATTATCCGCAGTTTGATCGATCACCTCGGAAAACGGCTTTGCCGCGTGAGAGACGGAAAACGCTGCTGTAATTCCAAGCTTTTCCGCGGCGCGTGTATATCCCGTCGCAAGCTCTCCGGCCACGACAATAACCGGGACGCGCGCATTCCGCGCATAGTCACAAATACCGCAGACGGCCTTTCCGTTTACGCTCTGATCGTCAAAACGGCCCTCTCCGGTGATGATGAAATCGGCGCCATTGATCATTTTATCGAATCCGGCATGATCAAGTAAAAGCTTTATTCCCGAGCTTACCTTAACATCGAAAAAGCCCATCAATCCCGCGGCTATGCCGCCTGCCGCTCCGCCGCTCTGACGCGTCATTACGTCGCGTCCGGTAACGGACTCAATAAGCCGTGCGAATTGCGCCAGGTTATTGTCAAGCCTTTTCACGTCTTCGGGTGTCGCGCCCTTTTGCGGTCCGTATACGAACGACGCTCCGTTATAACCGCACAATGTATTCGTAACGTCACACGCCAGCACGATTTCGCATTGTCTGATCTTTTCGCTTACATGTGATGTATCAATATCAGTGATTTCGGAAAGAGAATCTCCGCACGGACGCACCTGAGCGCCGTTTTTATCTGTAAAGCGTATTCCCATCGCGGTAAGCGCGCCTATTCCGCCGTCGTTTGTGGCGCTTCCGCCTAGCCCGAGGATGATCTTTTTGCATCCGTGGTTGACCGCGTCCGCAATGAGTTCTCCCGTTCCGAGCGTTGTGGCCTGTCCTACGATCCGGTTTTTCGACAGGTAAAGCCCGGATGCCTGCGCAAGCTCTATTATCGCCGTCGTCTTATCGGCAAGGATATAGTATTTTGCGGTAACCGGAGTAAATTCAGGACCTGTGACATCCTTTCTCACATATTCGCCCTTTGCGTTTCCGCCCTCATATGCAGTCACGAACGCATCCACGGTGCCCTCGCCGCCGTCCGCAATGGGGACGCAGACAACCTTCGCCTCCGGATAGACCTCCAATACGCCGCGACATGCAGCCAATGACGCGATCATGCTTGTCGCGCTTCCTTTAAAGGAAGCTATTGCAATGACTATTTTTTTCATTTGAATCACCTCAAAAGACATATTATATATATTATACATCCAAAACTCAAAAAGGAGAAGACATAATGTACAAATTCGCGAAAAACAAATACGCAAACTCCGGAATTGATACGGAAAAAGCAATTGAAACTCTTTCTCATATACCGATAAGCCTTCATTGCTGGCAGGGAGACGACGTGACCGGCTTTGAAAACGCCGGCGCGACTCTTTCTGGCGGTATACAGGCTACCGGCAATTATCCCGGAAAAGCGCGCACTCCGGATGAGCTTATGTCCGACTTTGACGAGGCTTTTTCACTCATTCCGGGGAAAAAACGCATCAATCTGCATGCTTCATACGCGATAAAAAGCTCCGGTGCTGATGGTGCGGGCATAGACAGAGATTCGTACAAGCCATATCATTTTGAACCCTGGATCGGATACGCGAAGAAAAACGGATACGGCTTTGATTTCAATCCGACCTTTTTTTCACACAAGCTCGCCTCCGGCGGTATGACGCTTTCCAGTCCCGATGAAAATATCAGACGCTTCTGGATTGCCCACGCGAAGGCTTGCCGCGCGATATCCGAATATGCCGCCCAAGAGCTGAACGACCATGTTTTGTGCAATATATGGATACCTGATGGATTAAAGGATATACCCGCCGACAGGTTTTCCCCGCGTGAACGGCTTGCGGACAGCCTTGATAAGATTTTCGCGGAAAAGCGTGCAGGTGTAATAGACAGCCTTGAAAGCAAGGTTTTCGGCATAGGTCTGGAAAGTTATACGGTCGGAAGCTCCGAATTTTATATCGGATATGCCGCTTCGCATAAGGATGTATATGTCCTCCTCGACAACGGGCATTATCATCCGACGGAATCGACGAGTGACAAGATATCTTCGCTGCTGCAGTTTTTCAAATATGTGCCGCTCCATGTCACCCGTCACGTCAGATGGGATTCTGATCATGTCGTGCTTTTCGACGATGAAATACGCGATATAGCCGCCGAAATAGTCCGCTGCGGTGCGGTCGACAGGGTTCTGATCGGACTGGATTTTTTCGACGCGTCGATCAACCGGATCGCGGCCTGGGTCATAGGCGCGCGCGCCATGCAGAAGGCGCTGCTTTCTGCGCTGCTCACCCCGCACGAACGCATGAAAAAGCTCCAGGACGAAGGTGCCTTCACGGAAAAGCTCATGCTTGGCGAAGAAATAAAGACATATCCTTTTTCTGCCGTATGGGACGAATACTGCTCAAGGCAGAACGTTCCGGCGGGAGAAGAATGGTTTGACAAAGTTAAAAAATATGAAAAGGATGTCCTTTCTCTGAGATAGAAATGCGCTTAAGGACCCTTTTGGAAAAGGGTCCTTAAGAATCCCCTAAAACTCATTTATAAAATTTGTCTCTGAATGAGATCTTTGCTTCCGGGAGCTTTTTGTAAAGGATCCTTAAGAATTCCCTAAAATTCATTTATGAAATTTGTCTCTGAATGAGATCTTTGCTTCCGGGAGCTTTTTGTAAAGGATCCTTAAGAATCCCCTAAAACTCATTTATGAAATTTGTCTCTGAATGGATCTTAAAGGAATCCCCTAAAACTCATTAAATGACTCCTTTCCAAAGTGAGCTTTTAAGGGGTTCGGATACATTTCCGCGAAAAATCTTAGATAACTCTTGAACAGTGTTTCCGATTTTTATTAAAAACAGCATTTAAATAAGCTTTGTTTAACTAGTGAGAAAAGCTCATTTACCAGTGCTTTTTCTCTTTAAACGGTAACTATTATGATGCCGAGTTAATAATAAATATAAAAATAAATATATTTTCGAGGTTATAATCATGAACGACAATAATCAAGCTGTCGACCAGAATCTTGTGGTAAAATCCTCGACAGGATTGACCGACGCTGTATTTTACAATGTAAAAGCACAACCCTTCGGACTGTACGGGCTTTACGAGCCTTATTCTGAAGGCTCTTTCACACGCATGCCGCAAAGCGTTTCCTCCACCGTAAACCCCGGCGTCGAATGGGGCGCGCACTTTACCGCCGGCGGCAGAGTGAGGTTTTCGACAGATTCTCCGTATATCGCGATAAAAGCCGTTATAAAAAGTGTCAGCCGCTTCCCTCATATGCCCATGACCAACTCGGCCGGCTTCGATATGTATGTTGACAAAGGTGGAGACAGCCGATATGTGCATACATTTGTTCCTCCGATGGATATGACCGACGGATTCGAATCCGCATACAATTTCCCGGAGTCCGGTACTCACAGCGTTACTGTTAATTTCCCGCTTTACGGCACAGTCGACCTTCTCTATATCGGGATTAAAGAAAACACCTCCGTATTTAAAGAAGCCGATTATATTCCCGTCAAGCCAATTTTATATTATGGCTCGTCGATCACCCAAGGGGGCTGCGCTTCACGCCCAGGCACCAGCTATCAGGCGATTATCTCCCGGAAATTTAATATTGATTATATAAATCTCGGATTTTCAGGGGCGGCGCGCGGAGAAGACACTATGACTGATTATCTTGCCGGCATAGACGCGTCCGTATTTGTCTGCGATTACGATTACAACGCGCCGGATGTGGATCACCTTGAAAAAACACATTCGAGACTTTACCGCAGATACCGCGCCGTACGTCCGAATGTTCCAATTATTTTTGTTTCAAATCCCGATTATATCGATAACGATGACAATATTCGCCGCCGTGAAATAATTTTCAGAACCTATTCGGAGGCATATCGCGGCGGAGATAAAGACGTATATTTTATCGACGGCGTAAACCTGTTCGGTACATACGGCCATGATTCCTGCACCGTCGACGGATGCCATCCGAATGACCTCGGCTTTTGGCGCATGGCTGATGTCATCGGAGAAACGATCGGAAATATTTTAAGAAAGAAATAAGCCTTAAGGACACTTTTGGAAAAGAGACCTTAAGAATCCCCTAAACTCATTCTAAATCCATTCCTGTATGAGCTTTTTGGGGGTCCGGGGACTTTTTCGCTAAAAAGTCCCCGGCAGTAATAAAAGGGTTTTATGATGAATTTATCAGAAAAATTAATTTCGCTCCGCCGCGAGCTTCATATGTATCCGGAGATCGGCTTTGATCTGCCGCGCACTCACGCGCTAGTCCGACGCGAGCTGGACGATATCGGAATCGGCGGAGAAAATGCGCGTGAATGCGGAAAAAGTAGTCTTTACGTTTATATCAATCCGGAAAAAGCCTCTCGATATACCATAGCGCTCAGAGCCGATATGGATGCGCTTCCCATTACGGAGAGAAGCAGCCGTGAATACGCTTCACGCATACCTGGGGCGATGCATGCCTGCGGGCATGACGCGCATACCGCGATAATGCTCGGCGCGGCACGTTTGCTTTTTGAACGTAAAGATAAACTTGCCTGCGCAGTAAAGCTTTTATTTCAGGCAAACGAAGAAGGATATGACACCGGGGCGAAATATGTGGCCGAGGCGGGCTTTACAGACGATGTCGATATAATCGCCGGGCTTCATGTCGGCAACGATGTGCCCTCCGGATATATCGGGCTTTGTCCCGGCGCGGCAATGGCCGGCAGCCATACCGTAAAGGTTGATTTTTTCGGAAAACCGGCGCACGCCACCCAAATGCAGCTGGGAGCAGATTCTATTGCAATGGCGGTTGAGGCTTACCAGAGAATAAACGCAATGAATTCGCGTTTTTTCAGCGCCGATGACAAACGTGTTGTTTTCGTCGGAGTATTGCGCGGCGGAGAAGCGCCGAATATCGTCTGCGCAAAATCGCACATGGAGCTGACTGTCCGCGCCTTCGATATCGCGCTGGATAAAAAAATAATTGATATGATTTACTCCGCCTGCCGCGGCGCCGCGTCAGATTTCCGCGGAAGCTGTGAAATTGATTCTGCGCATTATACGTTTCCGGTGATAAACGACGCTTTTCTCTGTGCTTCGGTGGAGCGCACGGCAAGAGCCGTCGTGGGAAAAGATCGATTTGTCGTCATTCCTCCGCAGATGGGCAGCGAGGACTTTTCGTTCTATCAGCAAAAAATACCGGGCATTTTCTTCCGTCTCGGCACGCGCGGAGCCGGCAATTCGGAGGCGCACACCGATACCTTCGATCTCGACGAATCTCAGCTTACGCTTGGCGCGGATATGTTCCTGGGCTTCGTCCGCGACAACATGAATAACCTCCGCTCAGAAGATAAGCGCTGAGTATTTACTCAACTCCTGGTTCTGAGCAAAAACATAAAATTACGCTTTTTTATGAAATTTATCAAATAACGGAAATAAAATTGAAAAATTATAGTAGGCGCGAAATTAGTCCGGTTGTTATTAACTCGGCATTTAAATAATTACCGCTTAAGAGAGAAAAGACTCTGGTATATGGGCTTTTCTCTCTTATAAAACACCACTTATTTAAATGCCGTTTTAATAATCTCACGCGCCTATTCAACATAATCGGATGGAATAGCTTTACTAAGGATATATATGACTGAAATAATTATTTGCAGCAAAAACGACATATATCAAAAATTTGAAGTGCTGAAAACAAATCGAAATAAGCGATATCATTATAATGAATTTCTTGTAGAAGGCGTACGCAGTCTGAAAGAAGCCGCCAATAACCGTTGGAAAATAAAAGGTTTTTTGTACGACAAGACTTCTCTCTCGGACTGGGCAAAAGACATGATTCGCAGTGTAAATACTGAGGTCAACTATTGTCTTTCAGCAAATCTTTTAAGCGACCTGAGTGGAAAGAATGACGGCTCCGAATTGATGGCAATCATAGAAATGCGAGAAGATAGCCTAGACAAAGCAAATATATCAGAGAATCCATTTATTGTCTTATTTGACAGACCATCCAATAAAGGTAATTTAGGAACTATGATACGTTCCTGTGATGCGCTCGGAGCAGATCTTTTAATTTTAACAGGTCATGCAGTTGACTTGTACGACCCTGATGTTGTAGTATCTTCTATGGGATCATTTTTTAATTTACCGGTAGTCCGTGTATCGGACAACAAACTTCTATATCAATATATTAGTAGATTGAAAAAACAATATCCCACCTTCACAACTATTGGCACGACAGCACATAAAAAAGAGCCGATATATAATATTAATTTAACTCAACCGCTTATACTAATGATTGGGAATGAGACAATGGGATTGAGCAATGAATTCAAAGAATACTGTGATATTCTATGCACAATCCCAATGAGTGAAAAATCATATGCCTCGTCCTTCAATGTAAGCTGTGCGGCGTCAATATTAATGTATGAGGTCGCCAAGCAACGGAGCAATCAGTAATTTGGATAAATACAGTTAGTTGATTTGTTGTGCGTCCTGACTGTTCAAAAGGTGATCTCAAATGGTGTATTCTGCAGGGCGGCAGTATATTTTCTGCCGCCTTTTTGTCGCCCAGGTCAATTCGTTAAACTCCGGGGACTCGGGGGACAGAATCGCCGATTTAATTTTAATAACAATCAGTTGCTATAGATTTCTCTTTTATTAACTCGGCAATTACACAATTACCACTAAAAGAGAGAAAAGGCTCTGGTATATGTTTTAATAAACCACTTGACAAGACACTATGTTTATGTATGAGCCGGTATATAATAAAAAAATATATTTTCAGAATTATATTGACAATTGTAGTATTGAGTGCTATTATAATATTACAAACGTAGAATAACTTTACATAATTAGAACAAGCGAGGTGAATTTCAATGCGGAAAAAAACCTTTACCGCAAAAAAAATCGTGAAGCTCCCCGACAGCGAGCTCAACCTGATGATGCTCATCTGGGAGGAATATTCAAACGGAGAAAAAAAGATAACCGCTTCAATGCTTACAGAGCGGCATCCGGAAACGCTCGGAGAGCTAAAGCCAACGACTGTTCTGACGCTCCTCACGAGGCTTGAGCAGAAGGGCTTTATAGAAATCGATAAAGAAAGACGTCCGAATTACTGCGTTCCTTTGATTCAGGAAAAGGAATATAAACAACTGATTACCGAGGATTTTGTAAATGTTGTATACAGAAAGGACGCGAAAAGTCTTGTCTGCGCTCTTATCAGGCAAAACAAACTCGCGGAGGAAGACATCCGGGAAATCAGAGATATGATCGCGTCTGAAATCGACGCTGACAGTTGATTTTCGATCGGTGGAGTTGTTATCATGAGTATGAGTATGAATATGATTTTGCTGAAGCTTATTCTCTCCGGTGTGTTTTGCTCGCTCGGGGCATCGGTGATACACATAATAAAGCTTAAACACAAAAGGCATTCGGAAACCGCCGCCGGAATATATTACGCCGCGATCGCCGTTTTGCTTCTCTCTGCATTTCCTCTCTCAGCAGGTTTATCCGTAAAGCCGGTATTTACAATTTCGTCATCGTCCGTCGGGAGCCAACCGGAACAGCCTGGACAGAGTATAAAAGACACTGAAAAATATTCAGACATATATTATTCCGGTTCATATGCCGTCCCCTCAACCGGCGAAAGCGAAAGCATCTCATCTCCGGTTACTTCCTCAAAAAAGCTTTTCTCGATACCCGAGAATGCGGTGATGTCGATAGTGATTATATGGCTTGCCGGCGCGTCCGCCGCGATTGTTAAGCGTGTATACAGCTATATGAAAATAAAAAAATCGCTTTTAAAAAATTCGCACCCCCTCGCAGTCAAAAGCAGCAAAATCTCAAACGCGGATGAGATCATTTCTATGTTTGCCAAAGTGAAAGAAGCATGCGGAGTTAAAAAGGCTTCCATCAGAATATTGAACTCGGATTTTTCATTCTCGCCTTGCACTTTCGGCATTATAAACCCGGTCGTCTATATCACTCAGTCAGTCGCTTCTATAAACTCCGGGTTGGAGTATGTGTTCATCCATGAATGCATGCATATCAAATACCGTGATCCGGCATTACGGCTCGGCGCGAGCCTTGCATCCTGCATTCATTGGTTCAATCCTATGTCTGCAATGCTTTTACGCGACCTTGAAGAGCTGTGTGAATTTCAAAACGATTCGCGGGTGCTTTCGGTTTCAGGCAAGGAAGGCTTTACCCGATATGCCAATACGCTTTTTGAGATCGCTCTGCTCATTTCGGCAAATCCTGTTCCCACGTCTGATTCTACCGCAGCATGTATTTTATCATGCTGCAGCAATGAAAAGAATAATTTATTAAGGAGGCTTACCCTGATGAAGTACAATAGATTTTCGAAACGCCGCTCCGCTGTTTCGGCCGCGATATGCTTTTTGCTCGTCTTCGCAGTCATGGCGGGCAATACTGTGCTTATGAATTCCTGCGGAACCGGTAAAAATCCCGGGACGACCGAAACAAACCAGATTCAAACAGCTACGACCTCAAGCCAAACAAATACTCCTGTTATAAATACCGGTATACAAGCGCCGGTTTTCATCGGTATCTCAGCGATTTCATTCCCTCTAGACAAAAAAGACTGCGCGATAAAAAATTATCTCGGTCTGATCATCGGAGCTGATTATGAGCCCGCGATTTATGAAAGCATTAAAACAGCAGAAAAAATCGATGATTTATATTACCTTGTAAACGGTGAAAAGGTCAGCTGTTTTCCGATAAAAATCGAGAAAAATTTATTGGATTCTATTACGGAAAAAATAAAATTAAAAAGCGAATTCGATTCAAATAGGCTAAGAGCTTTTTATATATTAAGAGATTCACATGATCCTTTACTGACCGATGAACAGCGCGAAGCAATCATTAAAGGCTGCCCTGAAAGCGAATATTGTCCGTTTTATATTCTACCAGTAAATATTTCAGATCATGAACTGAAGCTTATTAATAGCACTTTTGCTGAATACGAAATTTTCTAAATAACTTCGCTTTCTATTCTTTACAAGCGTCGGTTTCTCGGTTTGGATAAAACTTATCATGATTTCGATAAAATTCGCGCGGTTTCGCGCGAATTTTTTTATACAGGCGTTCATTTCTGAAGACTGCAATTAAATATTATTTGATATATATGAAATAATTTTCCATATATCACAGCCTTTTCTCTCATAAAGCGTGATTATTTAATCCGGTGCTAACAATCACAAAACATCGCTTTCAGCATAAAATACAACAAAAAGCCTTTAGGATGGTATTTGAAATGTCAAAAGGAATTCTTGTCATAGAGCTCCGTACCGGGCAGGACGCTCTTCCGGTCGGAGACAGCAGCATAGTGGTAAAAGCCGAAAACGGCGATACGGTATATCAGGGATATATCGGCAATGAGTCCGCCGGATTTTCGGAAGAAATAGAGCTTGACGCGCCGGAAATATCGCTTTCGCTTGCGCCGGACAGCGCGGAGCTTCCTTATTCAAAATATGATGTCTATGTGGAAAATCCGGCCTTCTTCCCGTTCGATATTCAGGGCATACAGATTTTCGGAGATACAAAGGCGATACAAAAGCTTCAGATGATCGCGACTCCCGTACAAACACAATACACACCTGTAAGTGTCGATATCGGTGAGCATGGGCTCCGGCTTAATGAACCGAAGAAACCGGAATACGACGGTAAAGTATTCGCCAAGAAACAAGTATTCATACCCGCCTTTATAACCGTTCATCTCGGCGATCCTTCCTCAAACGCGCCGAACGTAAACGTTGATTTCAAGGATTACATAAAAAATGTCGCAAGCAGCGAAATATATCCGACATGGCCGGAAAATTCACTACGCGCCAATATAATAGCCCAAATATCCCTCGTGCTCAACCGTATATATACCGAATGGTATCCGGAGAAGGGATATAATTTCAATATCACATCATCTCCGGTTTATGATCAATATTTTATTTACGGTCGCAACATATATGATAATATAAGCATGATCGTGGATGAAATTTTCAATGTCTATATGATAAAACCCGGACGCACAGAGCCATTTTTCGCTGAATATTGCAACGGCTCCTCCATCACCTGTAATGGCATGAGCCAATGGGGCACGGTCGAGCTTGCTGATCAGGGAGCCTCCGTCGACGCGATACTGAAAAATTACTACGGAGATATAAATCTGGTCAGCACGGATGTGGTAAGATCAACAGTCGGTTCATACCCGGGTTATCCGCTGAAAACCGGAATGTCGGGGGAATATGTCAAATCAGTCCAGAACCAGCTGAACAGGATAGCTGTAAATTATCCTTCCATCCCTTCCTACGCTTCCGACGGAGTGTACGGCGCGGAAACCGAGGACGCAGTCAAGGAATTTCAAAAGCTTTTTGATCTGACGCCGAACGGAATCGTCGACAAATCCACATGGTATCAGCTCTCATATGTAAATTCGGCAGTAAATAAGCTTTCAAAGCTTACAAGCGAAGGAAACAGCGCAGTTTACAATGAATACGAATACCCGGGATATCCATTGAAATACGGCTCGTCCGGCGATGATGTGAAAAAGATGCAGTTTTTCCTTGATAAAATATCCGTATTTTACCCGACTGTGGCACCGGTCAGTATCGACGGCAAATTCGGTTCAGGCACAAAAAACTCCGTAATGGCGTTTCAACGAACCTTCGGCCTGGCTCAGGACGGCATTGTCGGAGCGGAAACCTGGAATCAGATAACAAACGCATACAGAGGAATAGGCCAAAATGTTATTGTCCCGCAGCAACCCGCGGAGCTTACGCCCTTTCCGGGGAAACCCGTATACAAAGGTCAGCAGAATGAAAACGTCGAATATATTCAGCGCGTGCTTAACTCGATAGGAGAGGTGTTCTCACGCATTCCGGCGCTTGTTCCGGACGGCAAATTCGGAAACGCCACTTATGATGCCGTGGTTGCATTTCAATCCATATTCGGATTAAAGGAAGACGGAATAGTCGGTCAGGTCACATGGAATCACATGAACGAGGTATATTCCGCCGTCGCATCCGGTTGTATATATGAGCTTGATCCCGATGTACCAATTGTAACTTATCCCGGAAGCCCGGTCGGACCGGGCAGCACAGGAACTGATGTAACATATATTCAGAACAGTATAAATAAAATCCGCCTTTTGCTGGCCGAAATACCCCGTCTCACAGCTGACGGAGTTTACGGACCAGACACAAAGAAAGCCGTCATGATTTTCCAGGGGATATTCGGGCTTCAGCAGGACGGTATTGCCGGAAAGGACACATGGTCAATGATAAATTATATGTTGTCGGCGGTTTCATCCGGCTGTATGGTTCCCCTTGTCCGCATTCCCACTGAATTACCGAGGGGAAACGGAAACGCCAACAGACCTCCGCTGCTTGGCGAGGATATGCAAAATTACTTGAATAGAATGTAAACTGATATACTAAAAATCCGACCGGAACGTCAATGACGTTCCGGTCGTTTGCTGGATAATTATTTATTTTGTATTGTAGCGTTCTATTATTAAAAACGGCAATTTAATATCTTTCCGGAAGCTTTTCATTAGGATTGCTCCACTGTTACGGATAAAATCTGTTGTGTATACCCCTTTGAGGTATAATACTCCGTAATCTCGGCTTTCGATCTGCCGTAGGTTATTCCGTTCCATTCGCTGTCCTTTGGAACAACATAGGTCACGATAGTGCCGTTCAGGGTATAAGTGCCATCGGGATCGGTTTCTTTGAAGTGTCCGTATGCTTCGGTTGCTTCCGTTTCGCTTGTATAGTTATATAAAAGCGTATGTTCGGATACCTTTTCGTTTTTGAATTCGCAGATATGCACTTCATAATAACCGTCTGCCTGCTTGCCGAAGGCGAGCCGGTCGCCGATAAAACCGTCCATTATCTCGGTCTGGCTCAGAGTTTCACTTTTGACAGGCTCGGCGGCGTCATTGCATGAATACATAGCGAGACAAAGCACGCACAGAAGCGCAAACGCAAGCATACGTACGAGGATTGTATTTTTCATTTATGAATTTCCTGTTCCCGGATCAAACCAGCTCAAGCACGCCGTTTTTATCCGCGGAGCGCATCTCGGCATTTGTTATGCGTATGGCTTCCTTGCTGGATTCGAGCGGAATGCGGTCGCAGATGAAGCCGTTGTCAACACAGGTGGTGTAATAAGCAAGCTCGTTGTAATACGCGTCGAGCGACGGACCGTATATTGAAATATCCGGGGAGAAAGAGGGCTTCTTGTGGGGATATACTGTAAGCTTGCCGTTTTCATAGAGGATACATGCATCCTCAAGGTCAACCTTGTAGCCGTATGTAAAACCGACACCCTTGTATGCCGTGTCGTCGATGGCGGTGATGGTTTTGCGGTCGTCATAGATGTAGTTGGTGTTGACGATATCGTATGCGCTGCCCGGGAAGGTGGTTTTTCCGATAGTGGAAACACCCTGTGGCATACCGAAGATCCAGTTGATTACATCGATATCGTGGACGTGCTGGTCGCAGAGAGCTCCGCCGCCCTTTTCGCGTTTGATTATCCAGTTTTGCCAGGAGCCGCTTGTTTCATGATCCTGATATCCGCCGCGCCAGAAATATCCGCCGTTTACTCCGCCGTAGGTCTTGTTGACGACAATCTGTTTAAGATATACATATTCGGGCCAGAAGCGCAGGCAATGCCCGATGATAAGCTGTTTTCCGGCTTTGTGAGCGGCGTCAATCATCTTCTGGCAATCCTCCTGATTGATGGCCATGGGCTTTTCACAGAAGCAGTTTCTGCCGCTTTCGAGCACCTTGATCGCGGCCTCGCAATGGAGATATGTGGGCATTACGATATCGACATAGTCGAGATCTTCTTTTTTCAGCATTTCGTCAAGCGAGGTATAGTGAGCATAGTCGGACAGATTCGTTTTAGGCTGTCCCTCGTTTTCAACCAGATTAACGATGGCGCTGTCTTTTCCTTCAAGCTTATTTTTTTCGACATCGCATATAGCGACAACCTTGATGGGATATCCGTCGCGCATAAGCTTTTCATATGTAGACAGATGAAATTTACCCATCCGTCCCAGACCGGAAATACCTATTCTGAGCATAATATTCTCCTTTATTTGACTGATTAAATTTTACTTATTATATATTGATCTTAAGAAATATTTTCTTTCCTTTGCGTATGATGATTCCGTTCTCAAAATCGGATTTGGCATAGACTAATGCAAAATCAGAAATTTTTTCTTCATTGACGCTTATTCCTCCCTGGGAAACAAGGCGGCGCGCCTCTCCTTTTGAGGGAGCTAATCCGGATTTCACGAGAAGATCCGTGATTATGATCCCGCCATCTGTGAAATCACAGTCGGAAAGCGTATACGAAGGCATATCGGCGGCAGCTCCGGCGGATGCGCCGAATACCGTGCCTGCGGCGTCCCGCGCCTTTGCCGCTTCTTCCTCGCCGTGAACCATCTTTGTCAGCTCGTAAGCGAGGCGAACCTTTACCGGATTAAGCTCGGAGCCAGAGAGCACTTCATATTCGGCTATTTCCTCGAGAGGAACAAAGGTCAGCATTTTCATTAGACGTACGACGTCGCAATCGTCCGTGTTGCGCCAATATTGATAAAATTCATACGGACTGGTCTTCTCCGGATCAAGCCATACGGCTCCCTTTTCGGTTTTGCCCATTTTCCGCCCGTCTGAGGTAGTCAGCAGCTTGAAGGTCATACCGTATGAATCGCCGCCCGTTTTACGGCGTATAAGCTCCGTTCCGGCAAGGATATTCGACCATTGATCGTCGCCGCCCATTTCAAGGGTGCAGCCGTAATCCGTGTAGAGCTTGTAAAAATCATATGCCTGCATCAGCATATAATTGAACTCGAAAAACGTCAGACCTCTTTCATATCTGATCTTGAAGCATTCCGCGGCAAGCATCCTGTTGACCGTGAAGTGTACGCCGACTTCGCGCAGAAAATCGATATAATTGAGATTCATAAGCCAATCGGCGTTGTTGAGTATCATTGCCTTTCCGTCTGAAAAATCTATAAAGCGCGACATCTGCTTTTTAAAGCAGCTCACATTGTGGTCGATAATTTCCGGTGTAAGCATTTTTCGCATATCGCTTTTGCCGGATGGATCTCCGATCATTCCGGTTCCTCCGCCCATAATGGCGATCGGACGGTGCCCGGCCTGCTGCAGATGCTTCATTATTACCATCTGCAGAAAATGACCGACATGAAGGCTGTCGGCTGTCGGGTCAAACCCGATATAGAAGGTGACGCAGCCGTTGTTCAGCTTTTCTCTGAGCCCTTCTTCGTCTGTGCTCTGCGCAAGCAGTCCCCGCGCGCAAAGCTCGTCATATACTTTCATGTTGTATGTTAACCTTTCATAATTGTCGGCCTGAGCCGTCTTCTGTTATTAAAAGCTCCCCGGCGCTCCTGACGGTGTTTTCGGTGATGTTCATACCGCCCAGTATCCTCGCAAGCTCATTGATCCGTTCCCGGTCGGAAAGCGTTTTAAAAACAGTTTCGGTGCGCCCGCCGTCCTCGCGCTTTTCAACAAGGATATGCGTGTCGGCGGCGCCCGCAACCTGTGCGGAATGAGTCACGCAAAGCACCTGACGCTCCGCTCCGAGAGAGCGCATGGAAAGACCGATTTTCCTCGAGGTCTTTCCGGAAACGCCGGTGTCAATTTCGTCAAATATCATTGTACCCGCGTCAAACGCGGTTGTCAATACCGTTTGTAAAGAAAGCATAATTCTTGACAGCTCTCCGCCGCTGGCGATTTTGGACAGAGGCATAAATGGCTCACCTGCGTTTGTCCTGATCATGAATGAAATGTCATCGGCGCCGTTTATATCAAAGGCGCAAATACCGCCCTTTTCCCGCGGCGATATCGAAACGCAAAAGCCCACCTTGGGCATATCAAGATAAGAGAGCTTTTCGGTTATGTCTTTTTCAAGCAGTCGTGACGCGCGTTCTCTTACCGCGTGTATTTTCATCGCGAAATCCTTGACACGCGAAACAATCAAAGCGCGGGACGCCTCCAGCTCCGAGAGCTTTCCTGCGCCGGACTTAAGCAATTCCAGCTTTGCCTTGTTTTCTTCAAGGTGTGAAAGAACAGTGCCGACATTTTCTCCGTATTTGAGCTTCAGATGGTATATGATGTCAATTCGAGATTCCACCTTGTCCAGCTCGGCGGACGGATCGTCTATATCCTCTCCGCAGATAGCCGCTATCGATTCCGCGGCCGCCGACGCTTCATACGAAAGATTCATCAGGCTTTCCGATACAGCGCCGAATTCGGGAACAAGCGAAACAAGCTCTGACAGCTTTGCGGACGCGAGCATCAAAAGCTCGGCGGCGCCCCGCTTTCCCGCGCCCGCGCCGTTGACGGCTCTGATGGCGAGCTTTACGGCGGAGCAAATTTTTTCAGCGTTGACGAGCCTTTCGCGCCGCGCGAACAGCTCTTCCTCCTCGCCGGGCTTTAATCTGGCGGAGGAGATCTCATTTATTTCATATTTTAAAAGCTCGGCGCGTTCCGCCGCGCCTTTTTCGCGCGCTGTAAGCGACTTGATTTCCCGTTCGCATTCCGTCAGCTCTGAAAACGCGGAACGGTATTCGCTTATTAGCTGTGAAAGGTCAGAATCCGGCAGCTTTTCGGCGTAAACATCGAGATACCCGATATGCTTTGATTCGTCGCACAGAGCGAGAGACTCATTCTGACCGTGGATGACGATCAGGGAAGAGGCGGCCTCCTTCAGCACTGAAACAGTGGTGACGCGTCCGTTTACCCTGCAGACGCTGCGGCCGTCAGAGGTCATAGATCGACATAACTCAAGCTGTCCGTCGCGCGTGGCCGCTATTCCGGAGCGTTCAAGCAAATCGTATACATACCCGGTAACGCCGTCAAAAACTCCGGATACAAGACAGCCGCTTTCTCCGGTGCGTATTATATCACGCGGAGTTCTCGCTCCGCAGAGGAACCCGATCGAATCTATGAGGATGCTTTTGCCTGCGCCGGTTTCGCCTGTTAGAACCGTAAAGCCCGGCGCGGGGAGCAAATCGGCCGATTTTATCAGCGCGATGTTTTCTATATGTATGCCTGAAAGCATGATGATGTCACTGCCTGTATTCGTTAATAAGTCCCTCTATGCGCGTGCAGAACAAGAGCGCTTTTTTGGGGGAAGCAAAAGCTATGAATATCGTGTCGTCGCCGGCCAGCGAACCGAGAACCTCATCCCATTTAAGTGAATCGATTGCCGCCGCTGCCGCGTTTGCGGTTCCTGGGAGAGTATTTACTATGGCAAAATTTTGAGCCTGAGCAACCTTGATGACAACCTGTATGAGTACGCTTATGTATTTGCGTGATTCACCCCAGATTTCTTCGTCCGTTCCGATAATGTATTTATATGTGCTGTCGGTATCGGCCGTTTTGATCAGACGGAGCTTTTTTATATCCCGCGAGATGGTCGCCTGAGTCGCGTTGAAACCGGCGGCGTTGACAAGCTCCGACAGCTCGGTCTGTGTCCTGACTTCATTGTCCGCAATAAGCTTCAGTATGAGATCGTGTCTTTTTTCCTTTGAATTTTGTGATGCTCTGCCCATATAATCAGTTCCTTCCTCTGTTTTTCTATTGTTCAGCTTGTATTAAAATTTTCCGTATAATATGCTGTGAAACGGTCTGTTGAGTATACGCATAAGCTTTCCCTTTTTTTCGGACCGCTTTATTTTAATTCTGTCTGCCGGGAAAAGCTTTACGGTCGTATGCCCGTCGATTGTAATAAAGGCATCGCTGTCGCGAGTCTCGACCCCGGCAACAGTAAGAAGCCTTTCCGGAGCGAATATCAGCGGTCGTGAATTTATAAGCGAATGTGAACAGATGGGCGTCACGCATATGCATTCACAGCCCGGGTCGCACACCGATCCCCCGGCGGAAAGAGAATATGCCGTTGAACCATTCGGAGTGGCGAAGATTATTCCGTCGGCGCGGTAATGAGAAACATGGTTTCCGTCGCAAAACAGCTCGAATTGAACCACCCTCGAATTGCTTGTCGCCGACAGACACGCATCGTTGAGTGCAGAAAACGTCTGCGTTTCTCCCTTGCGTTCCAGCAGGACATCAATCATCATGCGTTCTTCTATATGTGCGTCTGTTTCAAATACGCGCCCCAGAAGCGATATTTCCGTCGCCTCCAGCTCCGCCATGAAGCCGACACGTCCGAGATTGACGCCGAGAACCGGGATCAGGATCGCGTCGCGCACGGCGGAAAGAATCGTTCCGTCGCCGCCGAACGTAATAATCAGGTCGGCGAATTTGATTATATCTTCCTTCGGCGCGAAGCGGCACAGCTCTTTAAGCGCGCTCTCGGAGTATGACGGCTCTGCCCAGAGCGTGCCTCCGTGCTCGCGCAGAATCTGCGCCGCGCGTTTTGTGACGCAAAGACCTTCGTCTTTTTTTTCGTTGGGATATATATAAATATTAGATATCATTCTGTTTCAGCGCCTTTCAGCATTTTCCGGCAGTTTTTATCATATGAGCTGTGAGCCATTACGCCATGAGCCGGAACAGCCCGAGAAATTCAATATTGCCGCTTCCGTCGCCGCCGCATATCGGCGAACGTACGGTACCGCAGAGCGAAAAGCCGCTTTTCGCGGCCTTTTCCCCGAGCGCCGAGATGACGTGCGGGTATACGGCCGGATTCTTTATTATTCCGGCTTTTGACAGATACTCCCTGCCTGCTTCAAACTGGGGTTTTATCAGCGAAACAAGCGCCGCGCCCGGTTTTAATACGGATTTGAGTGCAGGATAAATCAGTGACTGTGAAATGAACGACACATCCATTACCGCAAGCCCGAAATTTTCGGAAAAGTCAGACGGCTTCATTAACCGCGCGTTGTAATTCTCGACGGAAACAACTCTGCTGTCTTCATAAAGCGTTTTATCAAGCTGACCGTGACCGTTTTCTATAGCATAAACCTTCGCCGCTCCGCGCTTTATAAGACAGTCGGTAAATCCGCCTGTACCCGCGCCTATATCCGCGGCAACCGCTCCGGTCACGTCTATGCCGAAATATTCCAGAGCATAATCAAGCTTCAGCCCTCCTCTTCCGACAAACCGCGCGAAATCGTTCGGAAGTACGACGATTTTTTCATTTCCTGATGTCTCTCTTGCGCATTTATCCGCGACCGCGCCGTTTATGGTCACAAAGCCCTCTTCAATGAGCCTCTTTGCGTGAGTGCGTGACCGCGCAAGTCCGCATGAGGCAAGATATGAATCCAGTCTCATTGTCATCAACGCCTTTCTACTTCGTTTTGCGGCTGTTCCGCTCACGGTATTCCAATTAAATGTACGCGTTCGCGCTTTTATTGATGTCGAGCGCTGAGCAGATATCGTCGGAAACACTTTCCGCGTCGAATCGGCAATGCTTCATAAGCGTCTCAAGGCTTCCCTGAGGGATAAATTTGTCGACCGCGCGGATTAACACCTTCGCTCCTTTAAGCGCTCCATGCTCCGCCAGGGCGGAAACAATTCCCTCGAAAAATCCTCCTGATTTCATCCCTTCCTCAAGGAAGAAATAAAGCTTTGTCTTTCCCGCGCTGTTTATCAGGCTTAAAAGGTTTTCAATGTCGACCGGTTTTATGCAAAGGAATTTTATGACTGCCGCGCTTATTCCGCGTTTCGCGAGAAGCTCCCGGGCTTCCAGTGCGGATGACGACAGCCTTCCGTATGTGAATATCACAGCATCGCAATTTTGGCTTTCGGTCTCAGGATCCGAACCTTTATAAATCGATATGTTTTTTATTTTAGGAAAAGCCCGCGCGACGCGCGCATCCTCCTCGCCTTTCGGATACCGGATTATATATGCTCCGCGGCGTTCTCTTTGACAGGCAAAGCCAAGAGACATTTTTAATTCATCCGATGTGGCGGGCGAATATATGCTTACATTAGGTATCGGCAGCGTCAGAGAGACATCGAACAGCCCGTGATGTGTCGGGCCGTCCTCTCCGACAAGCCCTGCGCGGTCAAGACATATCACCGCGTGAAGATTCTGCAATGCGATATCGTGGAAAAGCTCGTCAAACGCTCTCTGAAAAAAAGTGCTGTATACGGCAAAAACGGGAATAAGCCCGCCGGCCGCCGCGCCGCCGCAGAATGTCACGGCGTGTTCCTCCGCTATTCCCACATCGAAGAATCTTTCAGGAAATCTTTTTCTGAATTTTAAAAGTCCCACTCCGTCGGTCATAGCCGCTGTTATTGCAGCAATTTTTCCGTCCTTTGCCGCAAGCGAAACAAGAGCCTTGCCGAACACCTGCGAAAACGCGCGGTCAAGCGACGGACTGTCGTTGGCCGTATATGTACCGGCACACTCGGTCCTGATACGTCTGCCTATGCTGTGATACGCGCTCGGATCCTTTTCCGCCGGAGCATAGCCCTTCCCCTTTACAGTGTGAAGATGTACGATCACCGGACGCTGTTGACGCTTCGCTTCTTTTAATAAAAGCTCCGTCTGCCTCAGGTCGTTTCCGTCCGCCGGACCGAGATAATAAACTCCGAGCTGTTCAAACAGATTGTTTTTGAATACCAGGGTTTTTAAATCGTTTTTTGCCGTTCTCAGTATATCCGCCGCGACCGGCCCGAAAATCGGAACCGCGCTGATGATTTCCTCGCTTTTATGCTTGAACGAATAATAATTGTCGGTGGTTCTTATCCTGTTCAAATAATTTGCCATAAGCCCGACATTTTTCGATATGGACATCTCATTGTCGTTGAGCACTATTATGAGTCTGTCGTCTTTTTCAATATTGTTTAACGCCTCGTATACGAGACCGCCGGAAAACGCGCCGTCTCCTATAACCGCCACGGTGCGTCTGCCGTTGTTCCCCGTGATCCTGTCCGCGCGCGCAAAGCCCAGCGCGGCAGAAATGGAAGTGCTGCAGTGCCCCGCGCCGAACGGATCAAATTCGGATTCATCACGCTTTGTAAAGCCGCTGAGCCCGCCGAAGGAACGAAGAGTCGGAAATTTGTCGAGCCTTCCCGTCAGCAGCTTGTGAACATAGCTCTGATGTCCCGTGTCGTATATAATTTTATCCTCGGGAGGATTGAAAATCCTCAGCAGAGCCAGCGATATCTCGGCGATCCCCAGATTGCTTGCGAGATGTCCGCCAAGCTCTGTTACGTTCAAGGTCAGATATTCTCTTATTTCCGAGCACAACGCTTTCGCCTCGTCGAGTGAAAGACTTTTCAGCTCGGGCTGTGAATACGAATTCACTGTTATACCTCTTTTTAAATTCTTATCATAAGCGGCACGAATACACCGAGACAAGCGCCCGCAATCACTTCGATCGGAGTGTGTCCGATGAGCTCCTTAAGCTCCTTGCCCGGCAGCGGCTTTCCGGCAAAAAGATCCGTGACTATTATATTTAAAAGACGCGCGTGTTCTCCCGAATAACGCCTTACATTTGCCGCGTCGTACATAACAATGAACGAAAACACGATCGCGGCCGCAAACAACGCGCTTCTCGCGCCTTCAATCCTGTATATTGCCGCCGACAGCGAGCATACCGCCGCCGAATGGCTGCTCGGCATACCGCCGGAAGAAACCATTTTCGTGAAATCAAGCTTTTTCTCCTTCATAAGGCAGAGAACAAGCTTTATAAACTGTGCCGCGAACCATGCGATAAACGCGCATACCAGCGCGTAATTGTATAACAGTTCTTTAAAAAACATATCACTGCGGATTAAAATCCGCTTCTCCAATTTCACCCGACTGCGACCGGGTCAGGATTTTTATCCTTTTTGAAGCGTCATCGAGCATTTGGTTGCATATTTTCACCAATCCGACGCCCTCCTCAAAAAGCTTCAACGTTTCGTCGAGCGGCGCCGTCTGGCTTTCAAGCGATTTTACTATCGCCTCAAGCTTTGCCATCGCTTCCTCAAATTTCATTTCGGCCATTAATTCATGCCCTTTCGTTTCTGCCGTTTATATCTCTGTTCCGATTCACGCTTTTTCATCAGCCGTGATTTCCGTAATCCTTGCTCTTGCCGTGCCGTCGGTAGCGCGGAACGAAACCTTATCGCCTTTCTTTAATGCTTTTACGCTTTTAACAAGAACTCCGTCGTCCGTAAACACCGCGGAATATCCGCGCGCAATTACCGACAGCGGATTGAGTGCGTTAAGCTTGGACGTTTCTCTTTCATATTCTCTTCGCCTTTTCTCCATGGTCAGCGTCACCGCGTTGTCCGCACGTTCTCCAAGCCTTAAAACAGTCATTCTCCTGTCATCGATGAGCGAATCGAGATCGGTCAGACATTTTTTCTTCTCAAAAAGCCTGACACGCTCCGCGCGAAGCCTGACTGCATTCCCGGTCAGGATAGAAAGCTTAGACGACATATCGCTTATTCTTCTCGAAAGCTCTGCCGAATCCGGCAGAGCAAGCTCCGATGCCGCCGAAGGTGTTGGCGCGCGCAGGTCGCTCACGAAGTCGCTTATTGAAAAATCCGTCTCGTGTCCGACCGCCGAAATCACAGGTATCCGAGACGCGAAAATGGTTCTTGCAAGATGCTCGTCGTTGAAAGCCCACAGCTCCTCGAGCGAGCCGCCTCCGCGTCCGATTATTATCACGTCTACAGGCCATTTTTCATTGAAAAATCTCACTCCCGCGCACAGCTGAGCCGGGGCGCTTTCACCCTGTACCAGGCATGGAAAAAGCACCAGCTTCGCGATGGGATATCTGCGTGTCGCTATGTTTATTATATCCCTGACAGCAGCCCCCGTCGGAGAGGTGATTATTCCCACAGCTTCAGGATATTTCGGAATCGGCTTTTTGTGAGCGGAATCAAATAGTCCTTCCGCGGAGAGCCTCTGCTTCAATTGCTCGAAAGCTATGTACAGCGCGCCTATGCCGTCGGGCTCCATTGTATCGGCATAGAGCTGATATTGGCCGTCGCGAACGAAAAGCGATATCCTCCCGTGGGCGACAATCTTCATACCGTTTTCCGGAATGAATTTAAGCCTTGACGCATATGCCTTGAACATCACCGCGCGCAATACGCCGCTTTCATCCTTGAGCGTAAAGTAAAAATGGCCGGATTTGTGGTTGGTAAAATTCGATATCTCGCCCCGCACGGTTATATCAGCAAGATTTCCGTCCGATTCTATTATCGATTTTATGTATTCGTTTACACCTGATACCGTAAAAATATTATTCTGCATTTTATCACCGCCCGGTATGGGAAGATATGTTCTTTCTGGAGAAAAAACAAAAGAGGTTTGTTATGAAAATGCCAATTAAACGATAATTGTTTTTACGGAAAAGTTCATATGCAAAAACCGATTAATTTTTATTTCATATCTGCTTTTCGGGCAAGGAGAGCAATTCCGGCAGCGTTGTCGGAAGAAAGCGCCGGAGGCGCGAACAGAAACCTGCCGGAAGACGCGGCGGAAGGAAATTCGCGGATAAGGCGGGCTTTTATCAGAGACGAGCTCATGACTCCGCCGGCAAAGACCACATAGGTATTGGAATCGGACGGCGGAATTGCGCCAAGCATGGCACGGATGCATTCGAAAACGGCGTCAAAGACGAATTTGGCGGCGTCGGACGGCGTCGATGTATTTAGCATTGCCAGAAATTTATTTTCAAATCCGGAAATATTTATTCCGTCCGGAAAAACGGCGGGTTTGATTTTGAATTCTCTTACGGATTCCATCGCGAGCTTTTCAAGCCCAGCTCCGCACGGAAATAAAAGCCCGAGCGCAACTCCGCAGCGGTCGATCAGCTGACCGCAAGTGATGTCGAGCGTTTTTGAAACAATACTTGCCGTCCGTCTCACGCCCGCCGATTCTGATTCCACGCGCAAAAGCTCGCAGGTGCCGCCGGAAAGATGGAACGAATAAAAGCTTCCGCTGGGACAATGACCGGCGCCGAAAAGGGCGGCCTCGATATGCCCCTCCTGATGAGAAAATCTGTATAACGGAACGCGAAAAAGCCCGGCGGTGGATGAAGCCGCGGATACTCCGGCAAGAAAGCAAGGCATATATGAACCGGGCACATTGCGCGGCGAGTCGGAAACGCCGACGGCGGCAATTTTATAACCGCCGCCGAGCCTCTCGGAAACAGCTGCGCTTACTTCTCCGATGACCTCAGGAAGCGCCTTCACATGAGAAAAGAGCGCATCGCTCTGACGCAGTCCCTTTTCTC
The DNA here is from genome assembly GCA_034925865.1 of Oscillospiraceae bacterium. Taxonomy (NCBI): domain Bacteria; kingdom Bacillati; phylum Bacillota; class Clostridia; order Eubacteriales; family Oscillospiraceae; species Oscillospiraceae bacterium. The sequence goes on from JAYFRN010000014.1 coordinate 75,661, forward strand.
CGGACGCGACCGGAAGAGGAGCTTTTATGTTCGCGACAAGCTCTCCGTACTCGGTGACCGCGGCGGCCGAGGTTGTGTAATTGCTCGTATCGATGCCTATATAAATGCTGTTCATCGAATTTTCAAGAATGGCAAAGGCTCAGATGCCCTTTGCCCGCGCGATATTGCCCAGAACGCCGTTTATAAAGGCTGATACCTTTTCGTCGTCATAGGTTTTCGAAAGCTCGACGGCTTCGTTTATGGCGATGCTCGTCCCGACGGTCGGCGACCAGAGCAATTCGAAAATAGCAAGCTTGAGGATCGCTATCGAAACGCGCGAAATGCGCTCGGCCTTCCAGCCGACTGCGTGCTCACGGATGAGCGCGAACGATTCATCGGCATGGGCAAGGGAGCCGAGAAACGTTTCTTTTATATAACGGCTTTCAAACAGTTCCGGCGATTCCGCTTCAGTAAGTATATCGTTATAAAGCGCTTCCGCATCGACACCGCCGTTAAAACCTGCCTGAAACAGCATTATAAATACCGTTTCTCTTTCTTTTCTTCTGTTGAGAGGCATAAAAATCCTTTGTTTTAATTATGTATAGGATTTGATTCTATTATTGTTTATATCTAAATATCTATCGCAAGCTTTACTTATTTTTCCGCGCTCTGCGAATAGAAATTCCATGAGCTTTTGACCATGTCATATATGTCCCTTTCGGCCTTCCAGCCGAGGACGCGGAGCGCCTTTGAGGCGTCGGCATACGAGGAGGCGATATCTCCGGGGCGGCGTGCGCAGATTTGGTAGGGTATTTTTATCCCGTTTGCCTTTTCAAAGGCGTTTACAAGCTGTAGCACGGAAAATCCGTTGCCGGTGCCGAGATTGAATATATCGAAGTATCCGGATTTTCCCTTCATCGCTTCAAGCGCGGCGATATGTCCCTTGGCAAGATCGACAACATGAATATAATCCCTCACGCCTGTGCCGTCAGGCGTATTGTAATCGTTTCCGAAAACATTCAGCTTAGGAAGCGTGCCGTTTGCCACAAGGCAGATATACGGCATAATATTATTGGGGATGCCGTTTGGCTTTTCGCCGATAAGTCCGCTTTCATGCGCGCCTATCGGATTGAAATACCTCAGCAGCGAAATGTTCCAATCCGGCGCGAATTTGTGCAGATCTCCGAGCAGTGTCTCATTGATCATTTTCGTCGTGCCGTATGGATTCGTGGAGGACACCGGAGAATCCTCGGTGAAAGGGAGCTTTTGCGATGTGCCGTAAACCGTTGCGGACGAGCTGAAAACTAACGTCCTGCATCCGGCGCGGCTCATCGATTCGCAAAGCGAGAGCGTTCCGGCGATGTTGTTTTCATAATACATAAGCGGCTTCTGACAGGATTCGCCGACCGCCTTGTATGCGGCAAAATGAATAACCGCGCCGATTTCATTCTCACCAAAAACACGTTTCATCGCCTCTTTGTCGGCGATATCGCAGACATAAAGCGCAACCTTTTTTCCGGTGATCGCCTCAATTTTGTTCTTTATGTTTTCTTCGGAATTATACAGATTGTCGGCTATCACGACTTCGTATCCGCTGTTGATAAGCTCGACGGCGGTATGCGAGCCGATATATCCGGTTCCTCCGGTGACGAGTATTTTCATTGCCGTATTATCCTCCCGATTATATTATTGTGATCGATTTTCTTATAAGCTTTAAATATTTCAAAGCTCCGTGCATGCGGCCTCGAGCTTTTCCAATACCTCCGCGATATCGTCGGCTTTATGAGAGAAGTTTACATATGATACGTTGTAGAAAGAGATTCCGTGCTTATAGCACGCGCTCATCAGACGAGTGATGATATCTCCGCCGTCGGGAAGATCCGTGAATGTCGGACACGGAGCGGCACCAAGCACGCGGACCGGGAGTGCATGCTTTTCAAATATTTTGTTAGCGCCGGACCAAAGCGTCTTTCCTGTGTTCCATATGTGACCGATAACGTTGTCCCGGCGGTAAATATTGATAGTCGCCTTTGCGGCGGCAAGCGAAAGCGCCTCGCCTCCGAAGGTGGACGAAACGACAACTCCGCCTCCTCTGTCACAGCATTTCATAACCTCGCGGGAGCCGCAGAAGACGGAGATTGGCATTCCATTGGCCATTCCCTTTGAGAATACCGCCAGATCCGGCGTGACGCCGAAATATTCCTGGACCCCTCCGAGCGAGATGCGGAAGCCGGTGACAATTTCATCGAATATAAGCAAAATGCCGTTTTCTTTTGTATATTTGCGAAGCGCGGGATAAAACTCCCTGCCTTCCTCCAAACGTCCGTAATCCGCGGCCACGACGACGGCGGCGACATTGCCGTCAACCGAAGCCGTTATTTCCCTGATCGTGTCCATGCTGTTCCATCCGGCCGAATGATGCAGATCGGATATCGCCGCGGGAATGCCGTTGCCAGAGCTTGAGCCGAGTCTGCCGGGAAGCACCGCGCCGCCCGAGGAAAGGCTGTTCAGCCAGCCGTTATATCCTATTTGAATTATGTGATCGCGTCCGGTATACCCGCGCGCGAGCCTGATGCACGCGGCAACGGCTTCTCCGCCGGTCTTCAGGAAGCGAACCATTTCGGCGCACGGTATGATTTCACTGATTATCTGAGCAACCTCCGGTTCAAGCACGGACGGATTTCCGAATACCGCTCCGCATTCGAGCTGACGGGCTATGGCTTCGTTGACCTCCGGATACGCGTATCCCAGGGTGACCGGACCCAACCCGTTTCTGAAATCGATAAACTCGCGTCCCTCTATGTCCCATACGCGGCAGCCCTTGCCGCGCACAATCGCCGCCGGATCATACGGCGGATATGACGGAGCCTTTGAACAGGTGGACGAGCCCCACGGAATCAGCCTCTGGGCGTTGTCAAGATATTCTTTACGGTTAAAATCGGACATGATATATTTCTCCTTGTGTATCGGTTATTACTTTTTATTAACTCGGCATTTAAATAATTACCCCGTAAAGAGAGAAAAGGCTCTGGAATATGGGCTTTTTTCTCTTGTAAGACAAGACTTATTTAAATGCCGTTTTAATAATAATTGTTTCAAAAAATGCTCGTCCCGCGATCAGCGGGTGACGTTTTTGATCCACTTTTTACTCCTGAAGCGGAAAAATCCGATTATCATTTTAACTATTTCATCGGAAAAGAAAGCTGAATATACGATATATACGGGAAAACGAAATACATAGGCGAACAGATAACCGAGCGGAAGCGCGACCGTCCAGAGCGGGATGACATCGAGCGCGAGGACATATTTCGTATCGCCGCCGCCGCGGAGCACGCCGACTATGCTTGCAAAATTGTATCCCTTGGTGACAATCAATATGCTCATGACCGTGATAATTGCGGCGGCATATCCCTTTGCCTCGTCGGTGATATCGAAATAGCCGATAACCGGATATCTTATGGCGAAGATTATCAAGCCAAGCAAAACACTTGAAAGCGCCGAGAGAAAGAGCGTCGTTTTCGCATATTCATATGCCTTGTCCGGCTCTCCGGCGCCGATCGTTTTGCCGATAATAACGGCTCCGGCATTGGCAAAGCCTATGGAAAATACAAGCGCGATCCTTTCGATTATTCCGGCGACAGAATAAGCCGCGTACGCCTGGGTTCCGAGATTTCCTATTATGACGGAATACATCGCGACTCCGAGCGACCAGGTCGTCTCATTTATCACGACCGGCATAGAAACCTTTACGAAGTCACAAACAAGCATACGAGAAATTTTGAACATCCGGGCAAGACGTATGTTGATCGTTTTATCATGAATAAAGACATACCAGATTACATACATAAGCTCAAAGACACGCGCGATAACTGTGGCGATCGCCGCGCCGCGGATCTCCATCCGCGGGAAGCCCAGCTTTCCAAAGATCAGACAGTAATTAAGGATCAAATTAACGAAAAGCCCGATCATACTGGAATACAGCGCGCATTTGACGCGTTCGACCGAACGCATGATGCCGCTGAGCACTCCTGACAGCGCGGTGGGGATATAAGAAAACACGATGATCTTGAGATATTCCGTACCCGGAGCAATGACGGCCTCGTCCGACGAAAAGATTCTGAGAACCCAGGTCGGAAACAGCGCGATAAGAATCGAGGAAACCGTCCCGACGATAAGCGCGAAGGAAACTGTGATCCCGGCGATCGAATTTATCGAATCCGTGTCGTTTCGTCCCCAATACTGGGCGACAAGCACCGAAGAACCGGATACTGTGCCGAAGATGAATAAACTGAGAACGAAAAACGGCTGACTGGCAAGTCCCGCGGCGCTGATTGCGGCCTCGGACTCACTGCCGAGCTTGCCGAGCATGATCGTATCAAGCATATTAACCACTAAGAACAGCGCATTCTGAAATGCGATTGGAAAAATGAGACGCGCCGCCATGCGGTAGTACAGCCTGTCGCGGGTCAGCAGCTTCATTTAATTATGTTTACCCTCGTTACTTTATCAAGCGCTGATATTATGGCGGAAACGCCGACGGCGGAACCATCCGTGTCAAAGATCGCATAGCCGGCGTTTCCGCGTGTCTGAGAAGTGAACGCGGAAGCCCTGATCCCGGCGGAGGAAAGAACATCGGTAACATTTTTTATATCAAAGCCCGCTTTAAAGCAGACGGTGAATCTGTGGGCAGCAGAAGCGGAAAACGGAAGCGCAACGCAGGGGAAATTCACGGAATTGACAACGTTTCCGGCTTCCAGATAGCCGATCAGCTCTTTTGCGGCCATAACGGCGCAGTTATCCTCTGATTCCGGCGTTGAAGCGCCAAGATGCGGCATCGCGATGACACCGCGCTTTCCGGCAAGCTCTCCGTCCGGGAAATCCGTGACATATGCGGACAGCGCTCCGGATTCAAGAGCGGCAAGGATGTCGCCGTTGACGGCAAGATCGCCGCGTGAAAGGTTGATAAGGCGCGTTCCCGGCTTCATTTTTGATATGACCGAGCTGTTGAACATTCCGCGAGTTTCAGGCACAGAGGGAATGTGAACCGTTATATAATCGCTCACTCCGAGCAGCTCATCGAGAGAATCGGCGAGCTTTATTGCCGGGCTGAGCCTGAGAGCACCTTTCACGGAAAGATAAGCGTCGTATCCGATGACCTTCATTCCGAGCTTTTCCGCGTCGTTCGCCACCATCGCGCCGATTGCGCCGAGGCCGACCACTCCGAGCGTTTTGCCGGATATTTCGGGTCCGACGAATGCGTTCTTGCCTTTTTCGACGTCAGCCGCGACCGTATCGCCCGAAAGCGTCTTCACCCATGCTATTCCGTCGGTGATTTTTCTTGAGGAGATCAGAAGCGCGCACAGCGCAAGCTCCTTGACGGCGTTCGCGTTTGCGCCCGGCGTGTTGAATACGCATATGCCTTCGTCAGTGCAGCGGTCAAGCGGGATGTTGTTCACGCCGGCGCCGGCGCGGGCGATCGCCTTAAGCGACTGCGGGAAGGATTCGTCATGCAGGGCGGCGGAGCGAACCATTACGGCATCCGGCTCCGTTATTTCAGCCGAACAGGAATACAAGGCCTTGTCAAATACATCAAGACCGCATGAAGCGATTTTATTAAAAAGCTTTATATTAAACATATATCATGCCGAACCAGGTTCAGGCGTTTTCCTTTTCGAATTTTTTCATGAACTCAACAAGCGCCCTTACGCCTTCGACAGGCATGGCGTTGTATATCGACGCGCGCATACCGCCGACAGAGCGGTGTCCGGAAAGGCTGACAAAGCCGGACTTCGCGGCCTCAGAACAGAATTTTTTATCAAGCTCGGCGTTTCCGGTAACGAATGTCACGTTCATCAGGGAACGGAAGTCCTTGCCGGCGACAGGCTTGAACATACGGCTCGAATCGAGATAGTCATAGAGGATTCCGGCCTTCTCGACGTTTATGCGCTTCATTCCCTCAAGCCCGCCTACCTTGTCAGATTTTAGCCATTTATATACAAGCCCGGCGATGTAGATCGAATAGCAGGGAGGTGTGTTGTACATCGAATCGTTTTCGGCGTTCGTTTTATAATCGAGGATCACGGGAGTGAACGGCTTCGCGAAGCCGAGAAGGTCTTCACGCACGATAACGACGGTGACGCCGGCCGGTGCCATATTTTTCTGCGCGCCGGCATATATAAGGCCAAATTTGGACACGTCGACCGGCTCCGACAGGATGCAGGAGGACATATCGGCGACAAGCGGAATTTCCCGCGTATCCGGGATATAATTATATTTTGTCCCGAAAATCGTGTTGTTAAAGCATATATGAAGATAATCCGTCCCCGGGCGGAGATCTTCATATGAAATGTGAGGGATTGATTTAAAGTTATCGTCCTTACTGGAGGCAATACAGGCGGCGTCTCCGAATTTCTTGGCTTCCTCATAGGATTTTTTAGAGAACTGACCAGAAACGATATAATCGGCTTTGCCGGATTTCATGAGGTTGAGCGGAACGGCGGCAAACTGACCGGTGGCGCCTCCCTGCATAAAAATCACTTTGTAATTATCCGGTATGCCCATGAGAGAGCGGAGATCGCTTTCGGCCTCTTTGATAATAGATTCATATTGAGAGCTGCGATGGCTCATTTCCATGACCGACATGCCGGAGCCCCTGTAATCCGTCATTTCCTCCGCGGCTGTTTTAAGTACGGAAAGAGGCAGCATAGACGGGCCTGCTGAAAAATTATACACTCTTGACATAACTTATTTTCATCCCTTTCAAAACAGAAAAATCTTATTTCATTATATCTCTTCCGATTAATAATGTCAAGCATATATACCGACAATTTGAATAATCAAATGTCAGAATGAATAATATTCACGATTTAAGCTATTTATAAACTTTTTGTTCTTATTGATTTTCTCTCATAAATTGTGGATTATAAAAACAATGATTATTTATATGTCGTTTAAATAATTGCGTTTCTGAATAATATTTTGTTTATTTATATTGACTTTTGCTCAGTCAATGGGTATAATTGGTATAGTGTTATTTTAGTATACAATTGTTTTTTGCTTTTTCTTCTTACTTCTGTTAATCTTCGTGACTTTGCTGATATTATTACATTAACAGGACAAAATTTTAGATATGAACAACTCCGAAAAGCTTAAGCCCGAAATATCAGCTTATAATGTGCTGCTGTGCATATTGGTAATATTTATTCATGTATCTTCCTCACCTGTCACAACGCTTGCAAAAAGAACATGGCAATCCGCGGTTGTCTTTATGCCTTGGCGGCTTTCGGCTTTTTGTGTTCAGGGCTTTATTTTTTTAAGCGGATTGAAGCATTTTCTGAATTACGGAACAAAACCCGATTATAGAAAATTTTATTTCTCGAGAATTAAAAGAATCATCATTCCATATATCATTTGGAATATTATCTATTTTTCTTATTATGTTTTGAGAGGCTATATTGCGTATTCTCCGCGTGATCTCGGTATTTATATTTTAAACGGCAGCCTTGTCAGCCCTTTTTATTTCATCGTAATAATTATTCAGTTTTATGCCCTGGCGCCGGTATGGCATAAGATGGTTCAGAAAATTAATCCGATCTTCATGCTTGTCTTATCTGCCATACTCACATTTTTATTAGGACAATATTTGCCTGAAACAATAAAGCTCATCAATCCCCGATGGAGCATCTGCTATAACGACAGAGTGTTTACAACCTACTTGTTCTATTGGGTGGCAGGATGCTATGCAGGAATAAATTACGAAAAATTTGTCAATATTGTCAGGCAAAATCGCGTCTTCATAACAATATGGTTTTCAATAATTACGCTTACCGAGTCAATATTGAGTTACCTGTCCTTTTCCGAAATCAAACCAATATACTGGATTGAAAATATTCACTATCTGTATTGTGTCAGCGCGGTTTTGTTCTTTTTCATGTTTTTTGCGGCGATTTATGAAAAGCGGTCGCTTGATAATAAGTTCATAAAGGCTGTCAATAATGCCAGCTATGACATCTACTTGATTCATTGTCTTTTTATCTATTTTATAAACAGCACAATGAATTTTATAGGGATTAGTGACATAGCCATAACTTATTTCATAAGAATTATTGTTGTATATTCATGCTCAATAGGAATAAGTATCTTGATAGGTCATGTAAGAACGATGATAACAAGCAGAAAACATTTGAAGATATAATATATAACGCCAGGCTTTATGAAAACCCTGCTCGACCACGCACCATCAGCAGATTCCAGAACAAACGACTTACTACCGTTATTAAATGTTTGTTTTATCAAGTTGTAGAGAAGATTGTTGCGCTCAAAGAGGTAAACTGTTAAAATAACCGATCAGAAACAAAAAGCCGCGCTGATTTGTTATTAATATAAATAATGCGTTGTGATATTCTATAAAGCAATAGAAATATAATATATATATAAATATATAAAATTAATTTACAAGGAGTACATATGAATTTTGCAGAATTCAATAGGTGGTTGAGTTATCGTCCTGTTTCTATGAGATGGGCGAAGTTTGTTCTTTTTGTTTTTATCCCTTTAAATGCTTTTTGGTGTCTAGTAAATATCATAAAGGTATTTTCATACCAGGAACTTTATTCCCAAGCTCGAACATTGTGTCTCGTGCTTGTATGTTCTTATTTTATTTTTATGATATTTACTCTTATTGTTTTCAAAAAAGCAAAAGGAATTAAAATAAGTTCATACAAATGGATTATTGCATATCATATAGTTTTGTTGGCATTTGGAATATTAATAACTGCATTAATTAGATTTATATACTTAAAACTTTCAGTTGCTTATTTTGGCTCTTCTCTGGGGACAACTATATTTGCTATAATCGGAATAATTTATTTTAAAAAAAGGCGCTTTCTGTATGAAGATAATATTGAAACACTCCAAAATAAGAACTAACAATTTTTATTATTGCCGCGGCATGGAGGCTTTATGAAAAACAAGCTTTTATATCTGATTTTAATTATCCTGACAATATGTCTGTTTATACCGTCATGCAGTACGGGCGAAAATGTGACATTGACAAATACGGAAGATGATTTAACACAGACAAGTATAACGGAAGATGTTTCGCTGTCAGG
>JAYFRN010000015.1 GCA_034925865.1 Oscillospiraceae bacterium
GTTGCTGTATTTATACATCTCGTCGCCCCCAAGTGCAAGCTTTTTAACATGTTTCGGCCATTTTCCTTGCACTTATTATACCATAATTCTTGCGATTTGTCTTGCCTTGCTGTATATTTTCTTTTGTTCAGCGGGCATTAATTAAGCTTGCGATTGTATATTTCGGGAACTTTATTATTTGTTGATTTTATAGTAATTATATGGTAATATACAATAGGATTAGCCATTAATATCCGGTAAAAAGCGGATATGTAGAGGTAGATGATATGATTTATAATGAAGAATACTTTTTATCAATAAATACGAAAGAAAAATTCATTGAACACTTAAATCAAATGATAATGGATTTTCATAAAAACAAAGAGCAATTTCAAAATATTGTAGTTGATGATTATTTAAATTCAATTGAAGCATGGCTTAAATCTTATAGTTTTGATTGCAACTCAAATATTCAATTTGAAAAGCCTGATTGGTCTTTGATAGCATTATTGTTTTATTTTGGTAAAATTTATGAGTGACTTATATCTCCAAAGGAGCAATTTAAATGGAATTATTTAAAAAACTTTTAAGTAAAAAACCAGAGAAACAAGATGATAAGACAGAACATATTTTAAAAATACTAAAAAGCGGTTTCCCTGTTGAAATGGAAAATGATGTTGAGATCGTTTCAAAGTATATTTTCACATGCATATTTGATGATGTTTTAGATTTTTCAAATGAGGAAAATTGCAAATATACATTACTTAACGGATATTTAGTATTTTTCCCATACCGAATTTATGGCCTTGATAAATGTATGACACTTTCTTTCTCGTTTACATACGAGCAGAAAATGATATATCATGCTATTTTCAGCAGAAGTTGCGATGGATTTATACGAGAGAAGCATGTTAAAGCAATTTTGGATGAAGAATATCCGGATTGGATCATTCCATATATCATAAAAGTATGCGATGAATATGTTCTTGAAATTCTGAATTTGGTTTACGAAAAAACAAGCGAAAAATGTACTGACAGACTAAAAGCATTCTGCCGCTTGAATGGTAAATCGTTTTTACGCAGCCATGACAGGATGATAAGCTATTGGAATGAGTATTATCGGTCTGAATGTTATTATTTCAAAGACTATGTAGGAAATAAACTTTTTAATAAGTGCTTTGGTTATACACGTAGCCTGGAAAAAGAACTTAAAATGAAATACAAGTGTCCTTGTTGTGGTTATTACACTTTCGATGAAAAGCCAAATGGAAGTTATGATATTTGCCCCGTTTGTTTCTGGGAAGATGACATAGTCCAACTTGAAGACCCGTCATTTGCAGGTGGTGCAAATAATGTAAGCTTATCACAGGGGCAACGTAATTTCAAAGAGTTTGGTGCATGTGAACGGAAAATGATACCTTATGTCCGGAAACCGAAAAAGAACGAGCTTTCCGGTATTAACTAATAGTATTAAACAACATATCACCCACCCAAAGGACAATATCTTTTCGGCGGGTGTGAGTGACCTATAGTATTATGACGCAAGCATATAACTGATCCTAAAAGTGTAGCCGAAAAAGCTGGATATACGGTGTTTAATACTTAAATTCAAAATTGTCCTTGACATGGGGTACACTTTAAATTGAAATTTATGGAGGTGATTGTTTGTCACGAATTTATTGTTTTGAATTTCCAGGAACAAGGGATATGTTCTTGGAGACTTTAAATAAGTATCCTAATAACGACCATAAGTTCTTTTATTTCAACGATTATATTGTAGAAATATCGGGAGATAATTATCGTTTTGGAGTAGAACGGGGTGGTCATTCAGGTGGGTATTGGTTTGAACCAACTATCACAGAAATGGATGATAAACTAATCTTCAGTGGACATATAAATTATATTGATTTTTATTCAAATGATAAATGGTATGAAAAGGTTGTAACTAAAACAGAGGAAGGTTGCTTGATCATAATTTTGTTTCCTCTATGTTTGCTTATTAAAATATATGCACTAATTAGGTTAATAATTAGAAAAATAAGGAGGCAACCCTCTATCAAAGAAGAAACAACAGAAGATAGATTGTTTAACTTGATGGAAAATCTACTAAACTGCACACTTAAGTGATAAATTCCAATTTAACAATATAAAAATAGGAGAAGATGACCTCTACTATAAAAATTGCTAATTATCAATCATAAGATGTGATATAGCCTTTGAGCAAAAGAAAACTGAAGAGTATGAAAATAATATGAAATATAATGAGTTAAAAGCTGGTTATACTGTGTTTGAAAGGTAAAACATGAAAAAATCATTTGTTTTTTTATTTATGATAATAATTATGTTATCAGCATGTTCAAGCAATGAAAAAAAGATAGCTGAAGAGTATGAAAGCAATATGAAAAATAATGAGTTATTCATTTTTCCAGGAGGAGGCTATGCAACATATAAATATATTGATCGAAATTTATACCTTAATGATTTTACAAAAATAAAAGTTGGAATGACATATAAAGAAATCATAAACATAATTGGCGAGCCAAATGGAGTTTTTGGATCCGGAGTTCAATGGCCGTTTTATGAAACATTTGATAAATCATATATAATTTTGTATATTGGACTAGAGTCTTATTCAAAATTGATTAGTATAAGAATTGTAGATGCAAGTGGCAGGATTTTTGATTTGCAACAAGAAGCGGAATAATTCTGTATCTTATAAAATTATTTCTGGCTTGATATGATATAATCCCCTTAGAGTAGACACATGCAAGACTACACTAAGGGGATTATATTAAGCTCTCTTATAGGCGGGTGTTTTACTTTGCCTTCGCTTCTCAAATATCTATCCCATATTCTTCAAGAGTAAATTGCCGGAGAGCAGCATCTTTCACGCGGTATACAGTCGTTTTCTCCATGTTCAATTTTTCACAGATTACATCAATATGATTCTTCGGTCGTGATATGTAAAATGTTGATAATATATACTTCCCTTCTTCTGTAAGCGCGGAAAGCCCGCGTTCTATTAACTTAACCTTGCGGTTCTCGATATCGATACTAAGTTTAAGATTCTCTTTCTCGACTATTATATCGATCATAGCATCTTCGTATCTATTCCCGCCGCCGTGCATCGGCGCGGCAGATATTGAAGCTGTGCGAGCAGATTCAAACCGCTTCTCCAGCATGATTAATCGCTCTTTTAGATTATCGAGAGAACGAATATAGCTGTTATATGATTTAAGATCATGTATTGCCGATTCTGCCCATTTCATGTGTTTATGTCCTCCGCTTTTAAATAATCCAGTACACCGTTTTTCAATAGTATTTTATACTGATATGCTTCCTTCGGCGTTATGTATTTGTGACCGTAAATTGTTTTCATATTGACCCATACCCCCCACGGAATACGGAAAAATTCATAAAATCCGAATGAGACAAGTACAAAACACTCCGCGCCGAGCTTCATATGCCTGTTTAGTGATATTGTCTGTTCGGTATTGACAACGCTTTGAAATATATGCTCTTGATCTGTATGCTTTGCTTCGAAACAGACAGTGCGGCCTCCTGCAATAACACCCTTGAAATCAGGCTGCGCACGCTTCTCGAAGCATGCGACAAATCGTCCTTTTCCACAGCTTTTTATCGGCTTCATCGGTTCAGGTGTCTTTGAAATTTCAGCTCTGCCAAGCATTCGATAGTGTTCATTCGATGCTTCAATCAGCTCTTCAAAATTTCGGCCGGATGCCTTATTCATAGCTCCGCGAATAGCATTTATGGCGTGATCATTCATATGTCAGATTCATTTTCCTTTCGTTCATATAATTTATTACAACCGGTATAAACAGCATTCAGAGGAGCCTCTGATGATAATTTATCATATATAGCCGTTGTTTCTTCTATCGTTAATTTCATAACAATCGAGCGAAAAAACTTTGAGTCAATTTTCCCACCAACATAATCATATAGATCTGAAATTGCTTCCTGAGCGTTTTCCCTCTGAGACACATACAAATTGCCGTTATAAACGAGTATTATATAATCCATTTTCTCACCAGCTTCAAATAAATTAAAAGATTAACTTACTGCGCGGGTTACTTGCCTATCATGTACGACTTTCTTAGATATTTCACTAAGGCACCCGATCGTATATGCCGCTCGATATATCTTTTTCGGATATATAACGAATCTATACGTTTTCCAGTTATAAAAACCGGTATATAAAGCAACGGCTGCAGAGCCAATATATTCTTCAATTTCAAAAGTCTTGCCGTCAATATTCTTAATAAGCTTGTATGTAAATTCCATGATGTATTACTCCTTTTTGCTCTGATTATTCTTCTGATCCTGGTTTACTGCTTCTTTTAGCGGCTGATTCGGCTGCTCATCTTCCAGGCTATTCATGAGGACCGTGCCTTTATGACCGCAGTAAATACACGACTCGTCTGCCCTGTTTGGATTAGTAGAGTATTGGCTGCCTCCGCATAAAGGACATTTATACCTGTTCATTTCTCATTTCCTTTCTCGGCAAATGTTTTAATGACTGCATCACGGCAAGCCTTATTTTTCGTCCAGTCGGTACATTCTTTATTTTTAAAATGGCCGAGATGGTACTTATTCTCTGCATTACGCTTTCGGGTTTTCTCATCTCGGTAGCACCCGCATGATTTAGTATTGCCGGTAGTCAGAGCGGACAGATATACTGTAACTGTATTGCCGCAATCGCAGCGGCATATAAAACGGCGTTTATTGTAATGCTGGGTCGTTTCATTCAAGATAACAAGCCTCTCAAACCTATCACCGGGGATTATAACTCTGCCTTTTGATCCTGTTCTATTCATGGCTTGCTTCCCCTCCAATCTTCCCACTCCATACAAATACTAATTGACGTTTCTCTTAACCGGCTGATAATAGCCCTTATTTTTGAATTGTCATAACCTTTTGGCGTCATGTTCGTGATAAGGTCGTCACCCCCATAATTTGTAGTTATTATTGTCGGTTTCATATCTTCATAACGGTCGTTTAATATGTTATAAAGAGTTGATATTCCCCAATCGGTACATTGTTCTTTACCCAGGTCATCAATAACAAGCAAATCGACTGATTTATACATCTCTATTACTTCATATTCACTTTCCATAGAATTATTGTCATATGTACGACGGAGATCTCCGAGAAGATCAATCGATGTCTTGAATATTACCGGTATTTCCGCACCGATAAGCTGCAACGCAATCGCAGCTGCAAGGTGCGTTTTTCCTGTCCCGTTTGAACCCTCAAAATATATTCCGTCGCCTTTGATATACGCTGATTCGAAATTATCTGCATAATGTTTCGAAATATCGTAACAGCGTTTACGTTCCGGCGTATTACATATGAAATTTGCGAATGTGCGGTTCTCAAACCGTTTCTTAATGCCGCTTTCACCAAGTAATTTCTGAATTCTAACAGTTCTCCATTTTTGCTCTAATTCAAGCGCTTCTTTTTCTTTACGATTATTCTCCAGGGTTTCACGCCTTTTCCAATATTCAATGGCTTGCGGGCAATTACAGCGTTCGGGTGCCGGACTCCAATAACTGATAACGCCGAAAATCATTATTCCTTGATATAAGAGTTCTTTGCCACAGTATTTACATTTTTCGGATTTAGGAGGCGGTGTCGCACATTTTAAACCTAAATCAACGCATTCTTTTGTTGTGAACACCGTTTTGGGCTTTTCATCACTTTTTAGTAAGATATTCTGGGAGTTCAGTCCTGAATCCGGTGCTCCTGTGATAGGTTCCATTATTATTCACAATCTCCTGTTCATATTGATTTTCCCACTCCATGCCGTTCAGCCATGTAGCCGGATGAGGCGTGAAGCGTTCTTCTTTAAATCTTCCATCACACTTTTTAGCAGTTTCGACCGAAGTAATAATTTTTTCGGTCAAACTGTCATCAGGGTTTATTTTTGCCCATGCCTTTATAGCCTGCCCCTTGCTCACTTTACGTGGGTAATGTTCCCAAAAGCGTTCAAACCGTTCAGCGAGTTCCACCGTCTTCGCTTTTCGGTCGCTTGCCGGATATATAGATTCATCAGTACTTGATTCTTTAGTGTTTGATTCATAAGTACTGGATACGTTAGTATTTACTTGTCCTTGGTTTACCACCGCTGGATGATCCACCGCTGGTTCATCCACCGCTGGGTTATCCACCCCTGGGTCATCCACCCCTGGTAAACCTATATGTGGATTTTCAAATATATCGTAAATGTATTCGTATTTACCGTTTTCGGAATTCCTAATTTTTGTTATAGTCAAATATCCGAATTTTTTAAGTTCATTAAGCGTGTTTTTTATAGCGGTTTCTTTCTCTTTTCGAATAGAACAAAGCCCCGCTATTGAATAATCCCAATTATCCGGCAATGAAAGCATCAAAGAGAGCAATCCAATGGCTTGCAAACTCATGCTTTTTTCTTTAAAATGAGTATTTGACATTACAGTAAAATCTGATGTTTTATGTACTCGCATTACCATTTATGTTTCACTTCTTTCTTGTTCTCTGTGCTGGTGCATATAAATGTATTCGCCGTTTCTTCCGATATTTTGGTATATCCATGCGTCGCACCGCGCTTTTGAAAGGTGATTTACCATAGCGTCCCTCTCGTAGGCGTATTCTCCGGTAGCTTCCTTTTCGCGCATCCGTTCGCGGATATCCGCGTCTTCGTAGTTTGCCTCAACAAGATACAAATCATAGTGTTTAGCTTCAATACCGGCTAGTGTCACGGTGTCAGTAGCGTAAATTATTTTTCCATGAGGTAAATGTACCTTGTAACCCATGTTGGGTACATTGTGTTGAAGCTTTACCGGGATAACCTTACATATACCGTAGTTATACTCTGTACCTGCGCTTAAAATGTCAATCCGATCTTTCCGGACTCCTGCCTCGACAAGCTGCGGCGTGAGCCACACTCCGGATCCGAACCGGAGTGTGGGACGCTCTGCCGCAAGGCGTCTAATGGTTGCATGGTTGAAATGATCTCCGTGGATATGGGTGAGAAGCACAAGTTTCAACGATTTAATAAATGGTTGAATAGACTTGTACGAAACACCGCAATCGATGAGTATATTGTCATTCAGCACAACGGCATTTCCATCGGAGCCCGTGTTTATAATTGAATACTGAATATTACACATCGCTTATGTTGATTTTCTTCGGACCGGCGCTCTCTGTCGGCTGAGCCGCTTCCGGATATTCAGTAAATTGCTCCTGGGGTTCGGGTTCGTCTGCTTTTTCGGGAATGAGTGAGCCGTTATTACTCTTTATCGCATATGAATCGCTGTCGTAAGCTGACTGCATCGCAGATGACATTACTCCCCATTTGCTTACAAGCTGCCGTAACATCGTCTTCTTTGCCATATCGTCAAAGCTCTTGTACCAATATGATGAATATTTCCACATTTCATCTGCCGGTATTTCATTGTTTTGGAGCCGTGTATAGTCAGCTGCTGAGAAAGCAGCTGAATATGTATTGGCATGCTGCATCATTTTTTCTTTTGACCAATAAAGCGTTTTCTTAAAACCGTTTAAGTATTCAAAATACGCCATATAACCAATTACCGGCAACGCTTCTCTTAACGCATCGTCTTCTATGAATTCGAAAACAGGTTTTCCGGTGTTTCTGTCGCGCCCTTTGTATTCGCCTTCACGAATTTCAATTGAATCAATATCCAGGTAATAACCCGAACGGATAGCGAGCTGAATATAACCTCTGTAACCGAGGACAAAAGTCGCATTCTTAACTGATATGGGAATCCACTTGCCTTTTTCGTTTTTTCGCGGCTGCCCATTATCGTCAAGCTCCCACATCTTTTTTCCGTTCGAGTCCTTCAGCTGGCATTCGAAAGGAACAAGATAATATTGTCCAAGCTGCGGAGACGGGGAAAGATTCAGACTTTCACCAAGCAGCGCTCCGGCGATAATTGACGATGCTTCACAATCCTGTAAAGCAGGATTTACAGCGACAGCTGATGTAATGGCTGCCGTAAAGCTTCTAACGCGATTCGGGTCGCAAAGTGTAGAAGATATAAGCTTTTGATATTGCGGCGTAGTAATCGCCACGCTGAACCTTGCTTTTTGTGGCTTGGGCTGTATCTGATTATTCAAAGTCGTAACCTCCGTTATTTAAATATTCTTTAAGAGCTTTTATTTGTTCTATCTTCCCACGGACCGTGAATGTAACTTCATAGATATTCTTTGATGTGTCTTGTTGCGGTTCTATAGTTTCAACCGGTGAAGCAATGTCTTCTACAGAAGGTATGACAACCGATGTCGGCGCTGCAAGTACAGTTTCTTCAAGAAGAGTATCGTCAACCTTCGCGATAGCTGCTGCTCTTGCTTCATCTGCGGCTCTTCGCTCATCAGCTTTGCGCCGTTCATCTTCAATTTGTTTATGGCGTTGAGATACCGCCATGATCGCTTGTGCCGCATTTCCGGTTTTTCTATATTCAACGAGGATTTCATCATGATCGTTTTGCGTTGCAATCATAGATATATCTTCTTGCACGCGGTCAAGGTATTTTTTAGCTTGTTCTTTAAGGCTTTTAAGACTGGCGGATAGCGTAACATTGATATTGGCATTCTTTAAAGGAGCATCCACCTCACCGAGACCGAGACTTAAACGGTATTCGTAAAAGAATTCCGATATGGCTTTGAATTTTTCGTCTTTGAGTGAATTCTCCACATCAGCGATCTTTTGAGCAAGGGCTTTATCCGCGCATTTAAACGGATCAGCGATGCACTCCCTATATATTTTCTCAAATGCTTCATACGGAGCAAATATCTGCGCTTTGACATCTTTCCGACGCTCTTCAAAAAGGTTAAATTCTTTATTAAGAGTAGCACGTGATGTTTTTACCGACTTAACTGTATCTTCCGTACATATAAGGGAAAGCGCTTCCGCTGTTGCCGCTTCGACTTCGCCCTTTATCTTTTGCAACTGTTCTTCTATAACCGGTAACTGTTTTATTATGATTACATCAGAAGATATAATTTCTGTTTTGTTATTATTTTCCACTTGATTTTCCTTCCTGTTAATGATAATATATATATATGGTTTCCATTGACCGTTGCGCGATGTACTGATTGCGTGACGGTCTTTTCCTTTTTAACGCTTCATCCCTCCTTCCATTATTATCATAAATTTATGTTATTTTAATTTTTATACTTGATATTTTTATTTGTATATGTTATTATATCAATAGGTTTTTTCTCCTCGACCGTTACGCGACTTAATGCACCGCGTAGCGGTCTTATTTTTTCTACACGTTTCATCCCCCTTACATTAATACTCTCAATCATGAACTACACACTTTTTAATTTAACGCTCCTTTCTTATTCCCTGCATGCCATCGCAGCAGCCATCACCGCCGCTGCGAATATGATTATCTCGCCGCCGATCGCACCGTAAGCCCGCCCGGCGAAGGCATACACAACAGCCGGCACAAATAGGATTGTCAACAACACAGCGATAGCTGAATATCCAATTTTCATTATTCGCATAATGCTTATATGTACCGCCCGATGCCCACGCGCTATACGGATAATGTCGCAACCGATGATTTTAATATTCAGCCGCTCCGGATGGCGAATACGAAATTTTCTCATGATACGTAATCTCCCTTCCGTCTGAATATCATTCCAGAGATCCTTTTTTCTCAATTTTATCAAATACAGCAAGATTCTCATCGAGCCGTCGCCGTGCTTCTAAAAACTGTTCTCTGAGCGCTGGTATTTCGGTCATTTCATTTTCATCAATAATGCCGTCGTCAACAATTTCAGCAAAAGACTGTATAGCCAATTCGAGTTGCTTGATCGTATTCCTTGCCCGGATTAACGCTCTTTCAGGCGGCATATCTTTGATTTCACGGCAATCACGTCCAAGCGGGCATTCATGTGTGCAATACCATGCGCGAAGCTCAGGCGCGTTATATGCGTCAGCCATTAACGCGACTACATCGTTTGGAGGACGAGTAATATCAAGCTCATATTTCTTTATGCTGTCTTCAGATACACCAGGAATCACTTCAGCTGCTCCTGCTCTCGATCGTAGCTTTTCATTGTACTGCGCGGCCTTTAATCGAGCTTGACAATACACGTTACCTATTGCTTTTGTTGCCTGTTTAGACATTTAAACAACCTCTTTTCCGGTGTATAATGATCATAATGAGTTATCAAGTTTCTTTCTGGGTCTGCCTAATTGCCTCGTTTTGGGGCTATCTTGGTTAAAAAAAATATCGTCATCATGATAAGCAAGCACAGATTTCATCTTGATTCCAACATTTAATGATGGATTTTTACCACCGGTTTCTATTTGTGCATAATGGCTGCGAGAAATTCCAACAGCACGGGCAAAGGAATATTGCGAGAATCCCGCTTCTCTTCTAAGATGAATTAAATTTACCCTCAATTTTTTGTCTCCTTTCAAATTTCTATATCTATATTATAGCTCCGTTTTGGGTCTGTGTCAACACTTTTATTGAAATATTTAAAATAATTTGCTGCTTTTTGGGGCATCTGTTTACATTTGGGTCTTTATTTGATATAATTCTTATTATATTGGAGGTTTAAACATGAGTATTTTTTCCGATCGCATGATAAGCTTACGCAAAGGACGCGGGTTATCGCAATATGAATTTTCAAGAGCAATAAACATATCACGCTCCACAATCTCAGGCTATGAAACCGAAGGCAAAGAGCCGAATTATGAAACGCTGTGCCGTTTTGCTGACTTCTACGGAGTATCTACAGATTATTTACTTGGTAAATCAGACGAACCGACACACGCCGATGCCGTGTTTCAAAAAGACAGCTTAAATTTCAAGAAACGGTTCGATGATCTACCCCCTGATGCTAAAGTTATTGTCACAGGAATATTTGATGATTTCTATGTATTACTGTTCCGTGATGTTTGCGCTGCCGATAAAGATCGTCTGACTTTATACCGTGATTTGATGAGCGCTTTACAATTATCAAGAAGCAAAGTTAAAAAGCTCATCGAAGAAAATACCAATGGTATAACAGACGCAGTATTTTTAAATACTCTAATGGAAGCAGAAAGTTCTGCAAAAACAGAATTGTCATTGTATTTAGATAAACTCATGCAATCCGATCTCAATGCTGCCTTAAAAAAAGGACAAATTATCTAAGTAATTTGTCTGATACGGCATTAAAATATTGTTTATCAATGGCAATTTATATTAATGTATTGGTAGTATTTGAATTACTCTTTTTCTGAACAACAAGCTGATTATTACTGTCTATATAAGCTAAAAGTACATCTTTTAAGTCTAAAACACCTTGTTTTTTAAGTTCTTCTTGTAACCACATTCTATTCTTATCATTCATCTGCAGATAGTCATCAAGGATTGTACCATCAATAATTACATTTAGGCATAATCCTTTATATGCGGTTTGAATATTCATATCTTTGGGAGTTAATGGCTGGCAAGAAGACTTTAGCTGAACACTCACTTTACCACTTGTTTCAAGAACAGCGAATTCAACATCTACAAGATTAAATACATTTTTAAGGCGACATTCTTCAAGAACATCATTGACAGTTAGTTTTGTTTTCTTTAAGTTTTCCTCTATTATTTGACCGTTGTTAATTAAAATAGTCGGTTTACCATCCAGCAGTTTTCTTGCTTTATAATTTTTCAAAGATATTAATGACAGTATAATCGGGAACAGGGCGTAGATAATTAATCCTGTAATTCCTTTTGCATAGTTAATTGAAGAATCAACTGCGAAAGCTGCAGCAATTGAACCTATGGAAATCCCCACAACATAATCAAAATAAGTAAGTTGTGACAGCTGCTTTTTACCCATAATTCGTGCTAATATAAAAAGTATAACAACAGAAACTATTGATTTAGGAATAGTAGTTAAAATATCATCAAACATCTAAAGTCCTCCGGATTTAATGTACCCGAAATAAAAGCAGATATTCAATCTCCTCAATCAACTTGGAAAATCATGATTATATTCATGTTTCTATTTGTATAATTATATCTAAATTACTTTAAATCCGGAAAATAATACCAATATTTTTGGTCTTTATTTGGTCTTTATTTGGTCTTTATTTTTACGAGACAAGAATAAATCATACAAAATCAAATTTAATAATTGCATTGCAGGACAGCACAAACTTAAAAATTATCGAATAGAAAAAAGCAGTAAAAAACGCCAATTATCACTTTGGGGTGGTAGAGGCCGGAAGTTCAAATCTTCTCACTCAGACCAAAAATTAGTCGAAATGCCTAAAAGTTATTGGTATTTCGGCTTTTTTATGTCCTTTAAATACTGATTTTTTGTGGAGTATGATTAAACTCTATTATTCTTTCGTTAGAAAATAGCTTTTTCTAACGGATTTCTAACGGATTATGAATCTAATCTGCATTAGAGTGTGAAAAGTATTGCTGAGATTTTTTGCAATATTCTCTTTTCTAAGGCGACTAATATGTCACAAGTCGGGCAGTATGCAGCGAATGTATAGTACGGATCATCGGTTGTTCCATCGTTTATAACCGATATTTCATCCGCTGTGAACTCGTAATTGCAGTCAGGACATAATGACCCTTCCAAACAATTTACATCAATCGCCTCTGATATTATCGGCGCGCCGAAGACGAATATTAGCGCTATTGTAAATATTATACTTATTATTGTTTTCCTTTGCTTTTTTATTTTTACAATAGGGTTAAATAGTATTTTAAATTTTTATGACTAAACCCGTCAGATTGGCAAATGTAATGCAATGCGTGGGTTATGAATTATAAATATCTAACATTTTTATTTCACCCCAGCCAGGATATTCGGTTTCATTTGAGTCATATTCTTCCGAATAATAATAATATACTTTATAAGAATTTATCTCATTTGTTCCTTTTACTAAATCAAATGATAGGACAAAAGTACCCAATGTATAGGGATCAATTGAGGTATATTCTGTAGAGGGATATACTGTAAGGTTATTGTTTTGTTTGGATAAATCAACAAAATAATCTCCATCATTTGTATAGAAAGGCACACCGTTATTATGTACTATTTCATACATGTTTTTTTTATCTATATTGGCTATTAAACTCTTCAAACTGGTAGTAGCTTTTTCAATGATGTCATTTCGTTTTGACGATGAAAGGGATTTGGTAAATGGTATACTTTCATATACATTAAGTGTGCTATTATATACATATTTTTCGCTTAAATAATATGTTTCATTTATAATGTCACCATAGCTTCTTTCTCCGCAAATTTTAATTTTATCGTGACATAGAGCAAATTGCTCTATGTCACCATTAGAAATATAAACATAATAAAAA
>JAYFRN010000016.1 GCA_034925865.1 Oscillospiraceae bacterium
TGCTCTGTTCATTTGTTTTTGTCTGTTCTGCCGATTGATTACTTGCTGTTTCATTTGTATAACTTATAATGCCATTAATTCCTGGATTAACACCTGCTTCGGTTTCGTAAGGATTTGCACATGCAAGAAGAACCATACACATAAACAAAAGTATTGATATAAGCTTTATATATTTCATTGCTTAACCTCTTTCCAATATAATAATAAGATTATCAGTAGATTTATTATTTATATGCTAGTACTTGGATTAAATGTTGATTTTTTACTTCATATACTATGTAATTACCTCTTGAAGAAAAAAAACCATAATCAGATATAATGCTTTCAGCCACAGGATAAATTGGAGTGTTACCATATGGTGAATCTGCTATATCAATTCCTGAATGAAAACCTCTCTCTCCGTTTTTCAATCTTGAACCATATCCGGATGTCAGCATATAATTTGATGCTGCCGCACCGTTGCCCTATGGATGATTCCACCCCAAAGCCATGTAGTATGATCAAAATCTGGCTTTGTGAATTCGAATATCCATTTTTGATTATTTGTGGGAGAATTACACGTAATAGTTTTGAAATTTAGACGCGATTGATTCTATATATAAACGTAAAAAACAGACCGATAGGTGTCAACTTTTGAAAAATATTTTCAAAAACTTTTAAATATTTTTTACATACAGGAAAAAGCTTCATAATAAATATGTTCATATTACTATTGCCATATTATCACCAATGGCAACTTATGTCAACAACTATTTTGTTATATTCGGAGGTTATAATATAATTATTTATTATGTAACGAGAAATCAAGCTTTATTACGATTGCATATATACTCTATATAATAAGCACAGTCAGCAATGCAAAGCGTAAAAACAGCATCCCGAACCGCGATGCGGTTCGGGATGCTGTCTGTTTATTCGAATTACATTTAATCTTCAGGAGCTGCTTTCACTTTTCCTTGCTTTTCTCAAATGTAAGTTTTAGGGTTCGGAGATCTTTTTTAAAAGCCCATGTTGGGGTCAAGAGGCGGAGCTTCATAATTATTGCTCAGCGGTGCGCGGTGAAAATCGTGCCGATAAAGTCTCCTTCGAACACCTTATACAAAATATCCGGAGATGCTCCGTTGATTATGATCATAGGAATGCCGGTTGAAGTCACGATTTCCGCGGCCTCAATCTTTTTTATCATGCCGCCTGTTCCGCGGGAAGAACCTGCTCCTCCGGCGCAGCTTTTAATAGCCGCGTCGACCTCTCCGACAACGGGGATCAAACGAGCGTCGGGAAATTCGCGCGGGTTTTTGTCGAAAAGCCCGTCGATATCAGACATATTAATGAGGAGCTCCGCATCTGTAAGCATTGCGACATATGCGGAAAGAGTGTCGTTTCCGCCGAATTTGATCCCTTCAAACGAAACACTGTCGTTTTCGTTGACAATGGGAATACAGCGGCGGTTAATAAGCGAACGAAACGTATTACGGACATTTTGTCTGCGTTCCTCGTTATCGACGGCATCTTTTGTTATGAGAATCTGGGCGACTGTATGACCGTAAAGACTGAACAAACGGTCATACATGTTCATAAGCTCGCATTGACCTACGGCGGCGGCCGCCTGCTTTTCTTCAAGCGTGCGATCCTCATTGCTTTCGCCGAGCTTGGCGAAGCCGGCACTGACCGCTCCGCTCGAAACCAGAATTATTTCTTTTCCGCTATTCTGAAGATCAGAAAGCACCTTTACTATATTTTCAATTTTTCTGATATTGATCATCCCTGTTTTATGAGTCAGAGTCGAAGTTCCGACCTTGATTACAACTTTTCGGATGTCTTGAAAATTTATGGAATTATTCTTACTCATACAAAATACCTTTTAATTGATACCAAATGAAGAAGCGGAACGCTGATTATGACCGTATCCGTATGTCGGCGTATATTCGTTTTCCGAAGCTCCTGAAAGCGCGGGACTGTTTTCGGAAAGAGTGAAATTACCGCCTGCTGCGTCTACGAAGAGCGGATCTGATTTAATAAAGCTCTCATATGTGTTGTTTTTATCAGTTGTTGCAATATTGTCAATATTATACCAACCGCCGTTTAAATAAATACTGTATTGTCCGGATTTGCGGTAAATTATATTATTTTTAAAGCTGTTATTTGTGAAAAGCTGTCCGTCGCTGCATTCCGAAAACAAATTCTGCACGGTCTTGGTCTTTATATCGATTGCGTCCCAGCGACCGCCCTGGTATGTGTCTCCGCTTTTGAAATCAGAGTAGAAAATATTGTTTTGAATCACAGAATTCTTTATATAACCCGTGAGGTAAAAATCGTCCGATCTGCTGTTATAAATGATATTGTTGGAAATATAATAATCAGAGCAGGATGAAAGAACTATCCCATATAAATTGTTGCGTATTATGTTGTTCCATATATAAACATTTTTCCCGACTGCTTCCTCGGCTCCGCTGGCATACTGATGAATGCCGCCGCCTGGAGCGTTTTGCAGGATATTCGAATCGATGACCCAGTTCTGAGCAGCAAGATATATACAGTGGTCATGAGGAGCAAGGCGGTGCGTTCCTATATCGGAAATAGTACAGCCGCGAACGAGAACATTGTTTCCTCCGCCAAGAATCCCTTCTGTGCCGTAGGGCGTAAGATCGGGAGTTGATATATCGTGGATATTCATGTTTTCCACATATATATTACCGGCTCCGTCCTTTATCCAGACTCCGGCGCCTGCATACTTTTGTATCTCGAATCCCTCCAATTTCCAATAAGCCGCGCCGGAGGCGAAGACAATGCAGGAGTCGCATGAACCGTAATTATCGGTAAAAACGACCTTCTCATTTTTATATGCTTTTATACATATCCATGCGTCCGCCGAGTTGGCGGATGAAATATCATATCTTCCGCCGTATGTGCCTTCACGAAGATAAATTGTATCGCCAGGCTTTGCCTTTGAAATAGCTATATTTAGCGATTTACACGGAGAGTTAAAGCTGCCGTCGCCTCTTGATATGTCCGTTTTAGGATCGACATATATGCGATGATCCGAAAGCTTTGGAACAGTGATAAAATCAGGATATCCGGTATATGTTTGTGCGATGGCATCATAATCTTCGACTAAGTCGTCGACCGGTACTGGAAGAGTTGATTCTGAGGTTTCTGCTGTTGATGTCTCCCCTGATGTAGTACTGTTCATGTTGGTTTCATGGCCGTCATTTTGGTTTACAGAACAGGAAGCCATCAAAAAAAGGCAGATAAAAACAGAAAAGAACACTGATAAACGTTTCATGATCCTAATTATTCCTCTACATGATTTATTGATATTTAAAAAGGCTTTCATTGAAGTATAAACAATAATTTGAAAATTATACGATAAAGCAAAGCAACCAGAGCAATGATAAATTTAAAGGGAGCTGTTCGCTCCCTTGATTATTTATCTTCTGCTTCTGAATTCCTTAAGATCCACGGGCTTTCCGGTCATTCCGGATTCATATATCGCGAGAATCAGGTCGACCGGCTTTCTGCCTTCATACTGATCGATAAACGGTCGTCTGTTTTCAACAATGCTGTCGATGAGATCGCCGATCTGGGCAATGTGACCTTCACAGGAAATTGAATCGGGGCGGCTTGCCGATGTGTCGTCAGAGCAGCTACCGTATGTGATGTCGGCCGGTTTTTCTTCGCCTTCAATGCTCCATTCGGTAAATGCGTGTTCTTCAAGCTTGATGGTGCCTTTTGAGCCATGAAATTCAAATTTTTTCGGGTAACCGGGATAAACAGAGGTCGTGCCCTCAATAACTCCGATTGCGCCGCTTTCATATTCTACAACAGCGACAGCGGTATCTTCAACTTCTATATTGCGGGCCAGTGTTTTTGTAAGCGCGTATACACTTTTCACCGGACCCATTATGTATTCCATTATATCAATACCGTGAATGCCCTGATTCATGAGAGCTCCGCCGCCATCCAGCTTTTTTGTGCCTCTCCATCCGCTGCCTCCGTAGTATTCGGGAGAACGGTAAAATTTCATATAGCAGTCGCCGCAAACCATGCGTCCAAGCCGTCCGCTTTGAACCGCTTCTTTTGTACGGTTTATAGTGTCGGAAAACCTGAGCTGAGCCACTGATGAGAGCTTTACATGGTGTTCCTCACATACATCGATAATTGCGTTTAGCTGATCGTGTGTAATGGCCATCGGTTTCTCAACAACGATATGCTTTCCGTGAGTCGCGGCTTTTACCGCGAGATCGCTGTGAAATCCGCTCGGAGTGCATATTGAGACAGCGTCTATATTTTCATCGGCCAGCATTTCGTCTATCGAATTATATACTTTTATATTATATTTTTCCGCAAATGAAACAGCGGCTTCATGACGGACATCGACAACGCCATATAGCTTTACAGGCTTCGTAGCTTCCAAGGAAATCACGGCTCTGGCGTGGTAATCTGCAATCAGACCGCAGCCGATAATCCCATAATTTATGATCTTCATTTTGTTCTCCTTTAAATGTTGTTTTATCTTATTAACGCGGAAATTAAATAATCACTGCTTTAAGAAAGGAAATCCACTGTAAAACAAAATTATTCATTGCAGTTTAATAAATGTCAACAAGGAATTTATAAACACCGCTTGCCATAAAACAATCATTTATATAATGTCATTTTAATAATAATAATATTATACACATATAATATGTAAAAATCAAGCACTTTTATTAAATTGCATACAAAGTAAGAAGCTCTATAGCTCCTTTGATAAAAGTTCTCTGATAATACCTCTTGTAAAAAGCGACGAAGCCTGTTCAACGAAGCTGTTGTATGAATATTCGCTGTCTTCGTCTGCGGCATCACTTATGATTCTAATTACGGCAATCGGGATAGAAAGCTCATATGAAGCCTGCGCTGCCGCGGCGCCTTCCATTTCAACGCAAATCGGAGCCATAGCGGAGCGTATCGCTTCTTTTTTTGCGGAATCGCTTATGAATTCGTCTCCGGATGCGATTATTCCTCTGAATACTTTGGGAGCGACAATTTTAAATTTATGTAAAATATTCTCAGGTATGTCGGATTTATATCCGGAAGTTAAATACTTTTCTGCGGCGAGAAAAGAGGCGTCTGACAGCCTTTCATCGCATTCGAAATATGCTTTTCCGAGATAAGGAATTTTGGCCGGATACTCACCGAATAATCGGAAATCATGCTGGACAAGGCTTGTGGCGACGACGGCATCACCCAATGAAAGCTCATCCGCGACCGCGCCGGCCATTCCGGTAAAAATAATTCCGTCAACATGGAAGTGTTCAGCGATTATGGCTACGGTGACGGCAGCTGCCGTTTTCCCGACGTTTGAACGCACAAGTACAGCATTTTTACCATAAAGAGACCCGGAATAAAACTTTCTTATGCCGATTATGGTTTCTGAGCTGCCAAGCATATCGCCTAAAAGATGCAATATTTCGTCATCTGTCGCGCAGATTATGCCGATCATTTAATTTCTCCTGTGTTTTATTTATTGTATTGAAAATATACCCCTTACTAAAATTCTGTATGAAGTAATTATATGAGAGATAAGAGTTTTCTCTGAAATTCAGACTTACTTATAAGCTGTCATATCAAGCAGCTTTATATCCGAAATTATAGAATCACCGCGTATGGTCTGAGGCTCGGAATAATCAGTAGACAGGTATTTCTTATTATCGTCCGGGAAAACAGTCACGACAATTCTTTCGTCTCCGAGAAGATTTTGAACCATGCAAGCGCCGATAAAGTTCGCGCCTGATGATATACCCACTCCAATGCCGAAAAATTCCGAAATCATTCGGGCCATGACGATGCTGTCTCCATCGTCAACTGAGACGACAGAATCGGTTTTGTCCATATGAAGTATCGGAGGAATGAAATCGTCAGAAATTCCCTGTATGCGGTGGCTTCCGACTTTGAAACCTGTGGAAAGGGTAGGGGAGTTCATTGGCTCAAGCGGATGAATGGTGCATTTAGGGTTAATTTCTCTGAGCTTCAAACCTGTTCCCATGACTGTGCCGCCTGTGCCGACTCCGGCGATAAAGCTTTCGGCTATAAGCCCGATGGAAGCAAGCTGAGAGGCGATCTCTTCCCCCGTGTATATGAAATGAGCATGCGTGTTTTCCTCGTTTGAAAACTGCCTGGGAAGGAAAACGCCGCCGCTTTTTGCAAGATCCTCGCACATTGTGATGCTGCCCTTGAAGCCGCCTTGTTCGCGTGAAACGCTGATGACCTCTGCGCCAAAGCTGCGCATGAGATTAACTCTCTCCTTTGACATCCAGTCAGGCATGAATATCTTGACCTTGTGGCCTAAAAATGAACCGAGAGCCGAAAAAGATATTCCTGTGTTGCCGCTCGTCGCTTCGGCAATTATATCGCCGGGTGAAATGAGTCCGTTTTCATAAGCATTTTTAAGAATGTGGAATGCAACTCTGTCTTTAATGCTTCCCGTTAGATTATACTGTTCCGCTTTTACGTATATATTTCTGATTTTTCCTTTATATGAATAAGTGAATTTAAGGATCGGCGTATTGCCGATTAGAGGTTTAATCTGAGAAAACTTCTTTTGTACCGTATATGTCATTTCGATTTTTTTCCTTTGAATCTCTTATATTATGATAATGATATTCTGTATGCAGTCCAATCGCTTTGCG
Source organism: Oscillospiraceae bacterium (assembly GCA_034925865.1). Lineage (NCBI taxonomy): Bacteria > Bacillati > Bacillota > Clostridia > Eubacteriales > Oscillospiraceae > Oscillospiraceae bacterium. The sequence continues at coordinate 6,669 of JAYFRN010000016.1, forward strand.
GCTTGGCGCCCAGCGATAAATAAAACTTTATGCTTGGTTCGTTCCAGTCGAGACATGACCACTCCAGTCTGCCGGCACCTCTTACGGACGCAATTTCACGGACAGCTTCGAAAAGCGCGCGCCCGTAACCTTTGTCACGACAATGAGGTGAAATATATAGATCTTCAAGATATATACCGGAGCGGCATAAAAATGTCGAAAAGCTGGTGAAGAACAGAGCATATCCTATATATTCGCTTCCGAGTTTCGCGCAGATCACCTCCGCGCTTTTCTTTTCGAAAAGCTCATGGCGCAGCATATCTGCGTTGCCTGTGATTCTATCTGAGAGATTTTCATATTCACCGAGTTCTCTGATCATCCGGAATATTTCTTTTTCATCTCCAGGCTGTGCGGGTTGAATTATAAAATCATTCATTTATATGACCATGTCTTTCATTTTCTGCAGCGTATAATTAGAATTATAATAAATAGTTTTTGTGCCTCACAGAAGTGCCTCACAGAAGTGAGAGAAAATCAATAAACAAGAACTTTTTCTTATAACGTTAATAAACTTAAGCCTTGTTTTTATATATTATATTGCGTTCATCATTTAACGGTGACTCATACAAAAAGGAAATATAACATTACGATCGCACCCAATATGATACGGTACCACCCGAAGCAGGAGAAGCTGTGTTTTTTAACGAAACCGATAAGAAAACGTATAACCGCCAGAGAAACGGCGAAGGCGGTGATCATGCCTATAATAAGCAAAAAAGCTTCCTGAGTCGAAAAATCAAAGCCGAATTTTGCTATTTTCAGCAGGCTTGCGCCGAACATTGCCGGAATGGCGAGAAAAAATGAAAATTCAGCGGCTGCAGTGCGTGAACAACCCAGCAAAACAGCTCCGAGAATAGTCGCGCCAGAACGCGATGTTCCCGGGATCAGGGCAAGCATCTGAAAAATACCGATAAGCGCGGCAGTTTTATAATCAATATTCAGAGTACTAGAAAATTTATCTCTGTAATTGTGATTCCTATTGCCTCGCTCGGCAAGAATGAAAAAAATTCCGTATAGAATAAGAGTGATTGAAACAGTTATATAATTATAAAATACCGCGTCAATTTTATCATCGAATAAAACTCCGATTATGCCGGCCGGCACAGACGCGACGAGAACCTTGAACCAAAGCGAATATGTATTTTTACGTTCTATGCGAGTTTTTGAAGCAGAAAATGGATTAAGTGTTTTAAAATATAAAACAAGCACGGCCAGAATTGAGCCAAATTGAATCACGACACGGTACATTTCGGTAAATCCGGTGCTGACATCCATCTTCATAAACTGCTCCAGAATGATCAGATGCCCTGTGCTTGAAATTGGAAGCCACTCTGTTATGCCCTGAACAATTCCGAAAAGGATGGATTCCAATATATTGATTATCATATGATGATGCCTTTCTTAAGGATTATATTAAGTTGCTACTTTAGTTAAATATATTCAATATTTATGCATTATATCATACAGAGCGTCTCTGCGCAAGAGTTAAATTATTAAAAACAGGTATTTGAATTTTAAAAATTAAAATGCGCCGCGTTTAATCGCGGCGCATTTACATCTATTAAAATTTGTAATCGAGTGAATTATTTCGATTTCTTAGATTTGCTGACTATCGCAGCCGCGGAAATGGCAGCGAGAACAGCGAAGATCGCAATTCCTTCGTCGCCGGTTTCAACAGGAGTTTCTTCTGAAGGAGTCTCTTCAGCGGCTTCTGCGCCGAGAGTCATGATGGCAAATCTCTGGAAGTACTTTCCGTTGAGTCCTTCGGTAAAATATACATACTGAGCATTGTCAGGATCATCGGTTGCGTTGCCTAATCCAGCTGAGAGAGCGAATCCGAATATACCGCCGACTGTATTGTCGGTATTGCCGAAATATTCGAACGGGATCTTTGCTTCATAAGTATCTTTGCCGTTTGCGGATTTGACAATATATTTGCATTTATCTGCAAAGCCGGTTCCCATGTGTTCCGAAAATACCTGTTCTCCATTTTCTCTGAGAGCGATAGATGCTTCATGAGCGTCCTTATGAGCAGCGGCGGCGCCCCAATCCCATACGGCGTCAATTCCGCCTGCCGGAATGTAGGAGGCATCTGTCGGATTCCCTTGGATAATGCTGAACATCACGTGATGTTTATTGAAGATATAATCTTCTTTGTCATTATTAAAAATCTGAATATGGCTGGGTTTGCAATCGGCAACAACGGCAAAATAGAAGTTTGCATCATCCCAGTTTGCGTATACTTGCATATTGTAGGTATCAACATCTTTGCCTTCAGATGCGAACAGGGCAGAATCCTTTGGATAGGTTGCGATAAGTGTCCATTCGCCTTCGCTGATAACACCGTCAAGAGTCGGTGCGGTTTTTACCATTGTAATTGTGAATTTCGGATTAACGTATACAGCGTTCGCCGGGACAACAAATGAAACCATCATTACAGCTACAAGGATAAAAGCAACAATTTTTTTCATGAAAATGCCTCCTTTATAATTATATTGTTGCCATTATTATACATCAATAGTTAATAATTGTCAACAATATTAAAAATATAAAATCGATATAATATGAATGAAAATGACTTAATTTATTAAAACGAAAGGCAAGCTACCACAGCTCTGAGGAGCTGCATGATTGCTATCATGCTCTTACCTTTGGAAACATCGATTCATACTGTGTTCATTTTGTTATTCCGCTTTTAAATTTTCGTGAAAGTTACTCATTAACGATTCAATCTGTATTTCGCTTTTCTTTTATAACATTGGTATGACAAATGTATTGTGACAGAGAGAAAAGTCCATATACCAGAACCTATTCATTGCCGGTTAATAAACAGTATAAAAATAAATGCGCCGCGTTTTAGTCGCGGCGCATTTGTATCTGCTTAATTGTAATCGCGTGAATTATTTCGATTTCTTAGATTTGCTGACTATTGCAGCTGCGGAAACAGCAGCGAGAATAGCGAAGATCGCAATTCCTTCGTCGCCGGTTTCAACAGGAGTTTCTTCTGAAGGAGTCTCTTCAGCAGCTTCTGCGCCGAGAGTCATTATAGCAAATTTCTGGAATGCTTTGCCGGCGCTCATGCCTTCGGTGAAATATACATACGGAGCGTCATCGTTATCAGTGGCATTGCCAAGACCAGCTTCGCAAGCAAATCCTAAAACACCGCCGACTGTATTATCGGTATTGCCGAAATAGGAGAACGGAATTTTTGCTTCATAGGTGTCTTTTCCATTTGCGGATTTAACAAAATAAGTTACGTTATCCGCGAATCCGGTTCCCATGTGTTCTGCGTATACCTGTTCGCCGTTTTCTCTGAGAGCGATAGATGCTTCATGAGCGTCCTTCATAGCGGCGGCATCGCCCCAATCCCATACAGCGTCAGCTCCGGCTGCCGGAATATAAGCGGCATCGGTCGGATTTCCTTGGATGATACTGAACATTACATGATGTTTATTAAAAATATAATCTCCGGCATCATTGTCGAAAATCTGTTCATGTTTGGGTTTACAATCGGCAACGACAGCAAAATAAAAGTTAGCATCGTCCCAGTTAGCATAGATCTGAACATTGTAGGTATCAACATCTTTGCCTTCGGATGCAAATACTGAAGAATCCTTCGGGTAAGTTGCGATAAGCGTCCATTCGCCTTCACTGATTACACCGTCAAGAGTGGGTGCGGTTTTTACCTTTGTAATTGTGAATTTCGGATTTTCGTATGCGGCGTTTGCCGGAACGACAAATGCGATCATCATTACTGCTACAAGGGCAAGTGCAATGATCTTTTTCATATATATCTCCTTTGAATGAAATGTTGATTGTATTATACATGCTCCGTAATATTTTGTCAATAGTTTAGTCGAAATATACTCAAAAAACTGCAGATAATTTTAAAATATCAGACAAATATTGTTAATAGTGTCATAAAATTACAATCAATTAGAATATTATTGTCATTGCATGTAGCATTGTTAAGAATACACAAATTAAATAACTAAGTTTATAGAAATATTCTTTCCGCGGCGTCCACAGTCTGCTCCATAAGCTTAGCGATGGTGACCGGGCCTACGCCGCCGGGAACCGGAGTGTATGCGGATGATTTTGCGGCCGCGTTTTCAAGATCAATATCTCCGACATTTCCTTTATTATATCCCGCATCGATAAGCACCGCGCCTTCTTTAATCCAGTCGGCCTGTACAAATTTCGGTTTTCCGACTGCTGCGACAACGATATCCGCTCTGCGAACTATTTCAGCAAGGTTGACGGTTTTACTGTGGCATATTGTAACCGTTGCGTTTTCGTTGAGAAGCAACATGGAGACCGGCTTTCCGAGGATCGGGCTTCGTCCTATCACTACGGCTTCTTTTCCTTCCAATTGTATATTATATCTTTTCAATATTGATATAATAGAAAAAGGAGTGGCGGATTTGAAGGCTCTGGGATTCATCATCGTCATGGCTCCGAAGCTTGCTACGTTTACTCCGTCAGCGTCTTTTTCCGGCGCGATGGTGTTGAAGCATTTCGCCTCGTCAATTTGCTTTGGTACCGGATGCTGGAGTAATATCCCGCAGACATTTTCATCCGTGTTCAGTTCTTTAATTTTGTTTACGAGAGTATCCGTATCCGTGTCCTCGGGAAGCTCAATTTTAAGCGGAGTTATACCGACGCGAAGGCAGGCGTTGCCTTTCATCCTGACATAAACAACAGAAGCGGGATTGTCGCCGACGATGATCGTCGCGAGCACCGGCGTTCTGCCTGTTTTTTCGTGCAGAGCTTTGACTCTTTCGCGTAAAGATTCCTCAATTTCGGCAGCAAGCTTTTTTCCGTCAAGTATTAATGGTTGAGACATGTTTTTCTCCTTTAATATGTTTATCTTATAGGAACTTCTAATAACTGAAAATCGCAACAAAATGAGAAGCATGGATTATTATTGTAAAATTTATTATATAAATGTGATGCTGCGAAAATTAATGTTTTTAGAGGTTGCCGTATTATCTTTGTTATTTATAAGTGTATATCATACTCTACGCCGTCACATTGTAAACAGTATGATAATGCAACGCAGAATTACGTAAAAGAAGTTTCAATATACATTAAATGATATTTTACGATTCGCTAATTATTTAATTTCCGAGTTAATAAATGGCGGTATAATAAAAAGCATACACATTTTTTTGCTATTTGTCAACTGATATTGAAATAATATCCAAAATTTGATATAATCATTAAGACAAGGTATTTTGAAAGGGATTATACTATGAATGAACCTGGGCGCGACGAAGTCAAGGATTCGCTATACAGAAAAGCCACAAAACGAAGATTCCCTCTTGCGGGAACGGCTGAGCTATCACCGATATGTAATATGAACTGTCGTATGTGCTATGTACGCAGAACACGCTCGGAAGTCGATTTGCTCGGAGGACTTATCGGCCCTGAAACTTGGAAAAAGCTGCTTGATGAAGCGTATGATGCCGGAATGCTCTTTCTTCTCATCACCGGCGGAGAGCCGCTTGTATATGACGGCTTCTGGGATATATACGAACATTTCTCTTCAAAAGGAATCGTTATCACTGTCAACACAAACGCGACCCTGATCGATGAAAAAGCAGCAGACAGGTTTTTAAAAAATCCTCCCGCAAAGCTCAATATAACTCTTTACGGGACAAGCAATGATACATATGAAAGATTATGCGGCAATCCGCATGGCTTTGACCAGGTAATGAATGCCGTGAAGCTTCTGCGAGATCGTAATATACCTTGTAAATTCAATTCGAGTGTAACTCCGGAGAATTATTATGAGCTTCCGGAAATGTACCGGATAGCGGAAAGCTTTGGTATCGCGCTTCAGGCGGCGACATACATGTTTCCGCCAATCCGGCGAGATCCCTCAGCTGTGGGAAAGAACGCTCGTCTTGATCCCGTGACAGCAGGGAAATGTAAAGTTTTCACTGATAGGATGGTTCTGTCAAATGAAGATTTTGTGAGAGTTGCGTCCGGAAGCGACGCCCTCGCAAATCCGGTCGATTCTTGTGAGTTTGTACCTCAATTTACTGAGGGTGAAAAAATGAGATGCCGTGCCGGGCGCAGCAGCTTTTGGATATCATGGCAGGGCATTATGACCTCCTGCGGAATGCTCGATTTTCCGCAGACCTTTCCTTTAACAGAAGGCTTCTCGCCATGTTGGAAGAAAATTTGTGATTATACTGACGGAGTGAGATTATCATCGGAATGCGCCGCGTGCCCCCAAAAAAGGCTGTGCAATCCGTGTCTTGCCATGAGCCGGTGCGAAACCGGCAAGAGCGACGGAAAGCCTGAGTATATGTGCGTTATGACCGATGCAATGATAACGGAATACCGCGTTTGGTTGAATTCCGGAAAAGGCACGCTTTTTAATCCTGATTAACAGGTAAAGCGGTATTGAATTCAAATTTTAAATAAGGAGCGACATATTATTATGAAGATACTAAAAAAATTCGTTGCGCGCCGCATAATGGATGAAACGGTTCTTGTCCCGGTAGGAGAGGCGGAAACGAAATTTGACGGACTTATCACACTCGACGATACGGCGCTGTTTATATGGGAAAAGCTGTTGTCAGGATCAAGCCGCAATCAAATACTGCATGCCGTTCTTGAAGAATATGAGGTTGACGAAGACGCCGCGGCAGTCGATATCGATGAATTTCTTAATGTTTTAAATAATAACGGGATTATTGGCTGATTATTAACTCGGAAATTATTAAAACTGCATTTAAATAAGTCGTGTTTTATAAGAGAGAAAAGTCCATATACCAGAGTCTTTTCTCTCTTTCAACGGTAATTATTTAATTACTGAGTTAATAAAACGGCATTTATTAACCGGCTTGCGGAAATATAGAAATTTAAAGCCGGGCTGCTTTCTCAGTAAGCTGCCCGGCGATTGATTTTTTCACGGTATCTTAAGAAAATCGTAAGAAAAATCGCCGCTTAAATGTTATTATGAATATGTAAAATTATTACATCGGTGCCTCAGGGCGCTGCGTGTGGAACAAAGGCAACGGAGAGAATGCAATGGATGAAACAAGAAAGCCGCGTATATTGATAGCCGACGATGACAGAGACATTGCGTTTGCTATTTCAAAGCTCCTTTCTGACGAGGGATATGAATGCGAACGCGCTTACAACGGAGCTGAAGCTGTCGAGGCGGTTAGGAGAGCAAGCTTTGATCTTGCTGTTCTCGATGTGATGATGCCGCGGATTGACGGATTGTCTGTAATGATGAAAATCAGGCAGTCAGGAAATATACCGGTCATCATCCTGTCGGCAAAAAGCGAGGAAACAGACAAAATTCTCGGACTGGGAATGGGCGCCGACGATTATGTCACAAAGCCGTACAGTCCTGCCGAGCTGATCGCGCGTGTCAGATCAGCGTTGAGGAGATATCTTGTGCTCGGAGCAGGGACTCAGTTTGTTCCGGGCGACAGGATCAGGATCGGCGGGCTTGAGCTGAACCGCGCGGCAAAAAACGTCACCGTCGACGGAGAGCCTGTGAAGCTGACGGCGACGGAGTATAAAATACTCGAACTTCTTATGGAAAACAAAAACAGAGTATTCTCGCCCGAGGAAATTTATTCCCGCGTCTGGGAAAATGACGCATATTCCGTTGAAAACACCGTGATGGTACACATACGCAGGATCAGAGAAAAGATAGAGATCGATCCTAAGGAGCCGAAATATTTAGTGGTGGTGTGGGGAATTGGATACAAAATTGAAGGTTAAAACGGGTGCGGGATATACCGCGGGCAGGATTATCGCATCGGTATTGCTGTTTATTTCTGCAATAGGTGTAGCTGTGGGAATTTTAAATTACAGCGTCATTTGTGCGATTCTAAAGGGTGAACGTGCAGGAGTCAGAAACGGACTTATGATGGAGGAAGAGATATATTACAAAACTGCGGAAGCGGTATATCTGCATCCTGAGTATTATTCCGAGTCTGAAAAAAAAGAACTGCGTGAAAGGATGGATAAATACGAATCATTTGGCTTTGTTTTTGCGCTCATAGATTACGATTTTGAAAAGCACACCGGCAAAACAGTTTATTCTCCTTATATTACCAACGCAATGACATCGGATGAGTTTATGTCTGAATATGATACCACGAGATGTTTTCGTGACAGTACATACAATGGCAAAAGCTGCCGTTTTGTTTACGGATTAACCGAAAGTGGAATGTCTCGTTACGAAAATCTCTTTCATAATAGAATGCCGAAGTTTATCGCAATCATTGTGCTTTCAATAATTGCTCTTGCGTTTTCAATAATTTTTCTCTGCATATTTGCGGGTAGAAGAACTAAAGGTGTGAAGCTTGAAAAGGCGGATTTAAAATATTATGATATAATATTTACTGATGTATTAATTAACATTTATTTGGTTTTGCTTCTAGGAATGGCTATCATAGTCAATTTCTTTGTTTTTCATACAGGAGACATGATTCTTGGTATAGGCATATACACAAATACAGGAATAATCATAAGCATTGCGTTGGTGGTGGGCATTGCTATACTGGCGTTTATGACCATGTGGTTATGCACTACGCTATCAAAAAAAATAAAGCTGCGCATATTCTTCCGCAACTCGCTTATTTATATAGTTTTGGCGGGTATATTGCGCTTTATTTGGCGTTGGATAAAAGCCATATGGCACAAATTATCGTCACCGCTCACAAATTATAAAAATGCCACCGGAAAACGTCGTGCTGCGTTTTTCTGCCTCGGTATCCTCGGCGCGTTTTTACTTTCAATTATTCTCGGGCTGATTGCCGATCAAATGACAACATACCATTATAACAGAGGGTTTGCCGCTGTTCTCTCTTCCATTGTGTTTATAACTATCGCATATGTCTTATATCTCGGAAAGCTTTTTAATATTCTCAACGCATATGATCAAGTAAAAATCGGAATAGAAAAGCTCAAGGATGGCGACCTTACATATCGCATCCCGAAATGTGGTCTTCCTGATATTGACAATATTGCCGAAAATGTCAACAACATCGGAGACGGAATGGAAAAGGCGCTGAGTAATGCGATTTCCTCCGAGCGAACCAAAACAGAGCTTATTACGAACGTGTCCCACGATTTAAAAACTCCGCTTACTTCTATTATCAGCTATGCCGATCTGCTCTCAAAGGATGAGACCATAACCGGAGAATCGCGTGGTTATGTAGAGATATTGAAGCAAAAATCCGAAAGACTGAAAAATATAATTTCAGATTTGTTCACTTTGACAAAAAGCACCACAGGTCAGGATAAACCGGAAATGGAACTTATAGATTTAAACAAGCTCATTGAACAGACACTTGCGGAATTATCCGACAGGATGGAAAAAAGCGGCTTCATGATAAAAAAGAATCTTCCGGACGGCGGCGCCCCTATATACGGAGACGGCAAGAAGCTATATCGGGTATTTCTGAATCTGTTTGACAACGCGCTTAAGTATTCAATGCCGGGTACGAGAATATTCGTGGCTGTACATCAGGATGAAAACAAATTTACCGTAAGGATACAGAATACCGCATCGTATGAAATGGACTTCGATGAATCTGAAATCCGCGAACGCTTTGTACGCGGAGACAAATCGCGCTCTACTGAAGGCAGCGGGCTCGGTTTGTCAATCGCGGAAAGCTTTACTAAGCTTTGCGGAGGAGACTTTGAAATTAAGACTGACGGCGATCAGTTTACGGTTATTCTGACCTTCAACCGTGCAGAATAATTTGTTAACGCGGCAATCAATTTGATTGCCGTGTTATAATGCAAATTATATCCATATATTTCTTAATATCAATTTAACGATTTTTTACGTATAATAATCTGTCATCCGTTTAAAATATATACGAGTTGTCGAAGTCTGAAAGAAAATTTTCGGACAGCTTATATTTGATGGAAAGGCATATAATTATGGATAAATACTTCAGTATTACAAATGGAGAGCTTCCGCTTGGATTGGGCATGGCTCTTGCTCAGAATATCGATGCTATGCAGTATTTTACATCTTTATTGAGAGAAGAACAGCAGGCGATAATAAACAAAGCTCATGATGTGGAGTCGAAGCAGGAAATGCAGGCTTTTGTCGATGAGCTTTCAAGAAAAAGCTGAGTTATTTTAATTATCACGCAATAATACAGCAAATGCTATCGGAGGGTAAATTGACCGGATATTATTATACCCAAAAGCATAACGGGATAAGCCCCGCGCTCGTTTTGCTTTTTGACGATATCCGGCATCCGGTCATGCCCGTTCGGCATACCAGATGGACTGAATATCTGGCGCTGCTGCCACCTGACAAAGAAATCAAGAGGTGAAGAAATCCATGTAGATTTCTCCGCCTCTTTTCAGGTTAAACCAAATCTTGTTTTCATAAATTGAATATGAATATCAATATAAAAACCAATATACCGATAAGAGAGCCGACAAGGTTCTTTATATTATCGTATTTGTAATACAAATACGATAATAAACTGGTAATCCCAAGCGGTATCGCAAGCCCCGCCACTTTTGGCAGAGTCGTGCCATTTTCGCCGTTTAGTGTTATCTGCATGGTGAGCGTTTTAGGTAAAAGGATATAACCTATTACTGAAAAAATTACCGCTGCGGATATCGTTGCTATAAGAACGAATATTTTATTTTTTTGTGTTCTCATAATGTCTGCTCCTGCATAATTTATACATTCATTATATCATATTTGTGATGAAAATGCTAAATTAATTTTATATTATCGGTTTTTCACGAAAAATTATAAGATTTGTAGAATGCAGAGATTGTCATGACTGCCGAGGAAAAGGAATAAGAAGAAACAGTAGAAAAACTCTTCAAACTGACAATTTTGAAGAGCTATTGTTTGCTTCATGCTTGTACTATTAACTCGGCAATTAAATAATTAAAGAGAGAAAAGACTCTGGTATATGGGCTTTTTTCTCTTATAAAACACGACTTATTTAAATGCCGTTTTAATAACTGATGGTTTTCTCCTGTCATAAGAATAGCGCTTTGATGATCAACTCAATTTATCAATGTCGTCGTTTTTGTTAATGTTACCATTGTCACTGCCACTGTCGATGGCGCTACGGCTATGCAACTGAGCGAGGATATCCTTGAGCTTTTGCGGGATAGGCAATCCTAAATGTCCTGCGTTTTCCAACATCGAAATGCCTTCGTTTGAGCAATAGAAAAAAATGATTGCCGTCCGTAAAACATTTCCGGCGCCTAATAGGTAAGTGTCAATGATATATCCGACCCCTACCATTATAAAAATCAATACTTTCTTGAATATTCCTTTAAAACCAACCTCGCTGGACAGCTTTTTATCCACGATCGCACACATCACACCTGAGATATAATCAGCAATAACGAATACGATGAGCACATAAAGTGGGCTGTCAAGTCCGCCCAGAAACCAGCTCATAAATCCTCCTACAGTGGACAGAGCAAGCTGAATACATGTCCAAATTTGTTTCATATCTATTACCTTTATAAAGATATTATATAACTGTATATACCGATTGCAGAGAGAAAAGCCCATATAACAGAGCTTTTCTTTTACGCAGTAATTATTATTAATTTGTGAATAAAACAATTATCGAAGAGAGGAAAGGTTCTTGCATATGGACTTCTCTCTCTTACAAAAACAAGACTTATTTAATAGCCGTTTTAATAATTACCTCGTTAATAAAATAGCTATAAAACCTTTTCTCTCATAAAGCGCGATTGCCGCGTTAATAATTGGGTAGTTTCACTTCAGTATATGCCTACCGGGAAAAATTCGACAATCTTCGAGCGGACGAGATACGTAATTAATCAATGAAAAATAAAAAATGTTATTGACATATGCCCGAAACTGTGTATAATATTAATTGTAAATAACATATGCCATAAACTATGAGGAGGTGAATGATATGCCAAGAAGAGATGGAACCGGTCCGATGAGCGCGGGTGCAATGACAGGAAGAGGATTAGGCACATGCGCAGGTGTAAACTCAGGTGATCTTGGAGTAATAGCAGAAATTGGGCTTTCGTGCAGATGTGGCTTTGGATGTGGCCTTGGAAGAAGATTCCGAAGAGGGTATGCCATCAATCATGCTAATGTAAAGACGCAAAAAAGCTTGCCGCAAAAATAACGATTAAACAGCCTGAAGCTGTTTTCGGCGCGGTAATTGATTAAACGGCATTGTTTATTAAGGCGGCAAATTAACAATTACCGCTTTAAGAGAGAAAAGTCTATTGTATATGAGCCTTCCTTTCTTATACAATAAGGCTTTTTAATTGCCGTTTAATAATTGCTGCTTTAACAGATCTCGTTTAGGAAATTTATATAGACAAAAGCAAGGTGAGAACATATATGCCCAGACCAAGAAAATGGAGAAAAGTGTGCTGCCTTCCGGACAACAACCGTTTCGGACCTCTTGATTCTCCTATAAATACCGATAAGGGAATCAATATGACTGTCGACGAATATGAAACGATAAGATTAATCGATTTGGAAAGCTTTACTCAGGAAGAATGCGCCGCGAAAATGAACATTGCGCGTACAACGGTCCAAAAAATTTATAATGACGCGAGAAAAAAGCTTGCTGATTCCTTGGTGAATGGCAAAGTTTTATGGATAGAGGGCGGAGAATACCGACTGTGCGACGGTATGGGAAAGGGATGCGGCGGAGGCGGCTGCCGGAGACACAGATGCGGTATGGGCTTTCCCGAAGATCCGGAAGCCGACAATAATATTGAAAAAAATAACGGAGGTTCTTATGAAAATAGCGATACCGGTAGATGACAAAACAATGGAATCCGGCGTATGTCCTTCTTTTGGACGCGCGCCATACTTTTTGTTTCATGATACAATCACAAATGAAAGCTACTATCTGGATAACAGCGCCGTTGCCAGCCAGGGCGGAGCCGGAATCAGAGCGGCTCAGGTTATAGCGGATCACGGAGTGAAAGCACTGCTTACGCCGCGCTGCGGGGAAAACGCGGTTGAAGTTCTGCGTAAATCAGAGGTTTTAATATATAAATCTATAGCTGGAACAGTAAAACAGAACATTGATGCCTTTAATGCGGAGAAGCTTGTTTTGCTCGATGATTTTCATCCGGGATTTCATGGTCATGAAAAATGAAAGCATTACAATCGCGGTATTGAGTGGTAAAGGCGGGACAGGAAAAACGCTGGTGTCCGTGAATCTGGCTTCGGCTGCGGGAAAATCCATATACATTGACTGTGACGTAGAGGAGCCTAACGGACACTTGTTTTTCAAGCCGCAAAATGTCCGCGAAAAGCTTGTTTCGGTAAAAATTCCGGTTATTAATGAAAGCAAGTGTATCGGCTGCCGCAAATGCGTAAATTTCTGCAAGTTCAACGCGCTCGCTTTTATAAAAAATAAACCATTTATCTTTGAAGAGGTTTGCCATTCCTGCGGCGGCTGTATGCTGGTTTGCCCCGAAAATGCAATCGATGAAAAGGAAAAACCAATCGGCAAAATACAGAAAGGTGTTTCCAGCGATGTTATTGTCAATACCGGGATTTTGAACACAGGCGAAGCATCAGGCATCCCCATTATAAAAAAGCTTCTCTGCGAAAGCGTGTCCAGCGAAAAAAATCCTGTTTTTATCGACTGCCCTCCGGGCAGCGCCTGCATTGTCATGGAAAGTATTAAAAATGCCGATTATTGTATACTCGTTGCAGAGCCTACGGTTTTCGGAGTTCATAACTTAAATATGGTTTATGATTTAGTAAAACTTTTTAAAAAGCCGTACGGAGCCGTGCTCAACAAATGCTTTAACGAAGAAAATCCCTCTAAAAATTTCTGTGTTGAAAAGGGAATACATGTTTTAGGGCATATACCTTTTGACAGCGAGCTTGGAAAGTTGAATTCAAACGCGGAAATAGCTGAAAGACAAAATGAAAAGTATAAAACGTTGTTTTCATCCTTGCTTGAAAACGTAATGAAGGAGGCGCGGCATGAAACAGCTGCTGATTCTCAGCGGTAAGGGTGGCACCGGAAAGACGACGATAGCAAGCGCTTTTATCAGGCTTTCGGATGCTGACGCATATGCGGACTGCGATGTAGACGCGCCGAACCTTCACCTTGTAATGTCTAATGAAGCCGCTCCGAAAAATATGGATTATTTCGGTATACCCAAAGCCGTAATAGACGATAAAAAATGTATTAAATGCGGATTATGCAAGGAAAAATGCCGTTTTGCTGCGATTTACGACGCTGAAGGCTTTACGGTAGATCCCTTTGCATGCGAAGGCTGTGGCGTTTGCGCGGCGGTTTGTCCCGCGGATGCCGTTTCAATGAAGCCCGCTGTCGCGGGAGAATTAACGCTTTACTCTGATTATGGCAAAGTTTTTTCGACTGCGCGGCTTAAAATGGGAAGCGGTACTTCCGGAAGGCTGGTCACTGAGGTAAAAAAGCAAATGAGAGCCGAAGCCGTGAAGGATACGGAGCTTGCCATTATAGACGGTTCTCCGGGTATCGGCTGTCCCGTCATCGCTTCAATAAGCGGTGTTAATATGGTATTGATCGTTGCGGAGCCATCGCTTTCGGGTATAAACGATATGGAAAGGATAATAAAAACCGCGGAGCTGTTCAAAGTTAAAATTGCCGTTTGCGTCAATAAATATGACACAAATGAGGTAAATACCAGAAAAATTGAAGATTTCTGCAGAATAAGCGATCTGCCTTTTGTCGGAAAAATTCCGTTCGATCATGAAGCTGTGAAGGCGATAAACAACGGACAAACTATTGTCGACATCAACTGCCCCTCCGGTGCTGCTGTGAGAGAAATTTATGATAACATAATTAAGTTGATTATATAACCAGATAATTGCGTTGTTGATAAAGGCAGCTTCAAAAACCAGCAAAACCTGCAGTATCCATTGATTGCCGCCTGTTTTCTAAATTGGTCGGGAGACGACAAATTAAGCAGACATTATTTAAAAATCAATTGCGCAACAAAGAAAGTGTGGGGATTCAAAATCAAATGATTATTAAGGTGTTATCGGAAAATACATCCATTTCCGAAAAACTATCCTGTGAACACGGTTTAAGTCTGTATATTGAAACGGTCAATCACAGGCTTCTATTTGATACGGGCGCAAGCGGACTATTTGCCGAAAACGCGGTAAAGCTCGGTGTGGATTTGAAAAAGGTCGACACGGTCATAATCTCGCATGGGCATTATGATCACGGGGGCGGATTGAGGACTTTTTTAGATATAAATAAAAACGCAAAAGTTTATTTTCAGGAAAAGGCGTTTGAAAAGCACTACTCGAACAGATCCGGCGGAGAAAAAGCATATATCGGGCTGGATGAAGCTCTGCTGACAAACGACAGGTTTATTTTCTGCACAGACCGCTTAAAAATTGACGATGAGCTGGAGCTATTCTCCGGAGTAAAGGCCGAAATACTTGTCCCATCGGGAAACGCGGATTTATTTAAGAAGACAGGCGATATATTTATTCAGGATGATTTTGCGCATGAACAAAATTTGATTATCAATGAAGGAAATATAACGCTTCTGATAGCGGGATGCGCACACAACGGAATTATCAATATTGTCGGTCAATTCAATAAAAATAACGGTCATATGCCGGATTATGTTTTGGGAGGATTTCACCTTTACAGCAAAGGAACTAAACAAAACGAAGCTCCTGATATGGTTGATAAAATAGGGAAATTCTTGTTGGAGACGAATTCGAAATATTATACTTGCCACTGTACGGGTATGGAGTCCTATAACCGGCTAAAAGCTGTAATGAGAGAGAAAATCGACTATATATCGACGGGAAATCAATTGGGAATAAATAGTCAGGGAGATAAAAAACAATGAGTGAAAATTGCAGCGGAAATTGCGGCAGCTGTGGAGAAAGCTGCTCGGAAAGAAAAGAAGAACAAAACGGCTTTATTGAGAAGCCTCATGAACTGAGTAAAATCAAAAAAGTCATCGGAATAGTCAGCGGGAAGGGAGGAGTAGGAAAATCATCTGTGACCTCCATGCTTGCAGTTACGATGAAAAGGCTGGGGTACAATGTGGCAATACTTGATGCTGATGTTACGGGACCTTCTATCCCGAAGGCATTCGGCATAAAAGGAAAAGCCACGGGAAGCGATCTGGGATTGTACCCGATAAGAAGCATAACGGGGATTGATATTATGTCAATCAATCTGCTTCTCGAAAACGATACCGATCCGGTTATCTGGAGAGGGCCGATCTTAGGCAATACCGTAAAACAGTTCTGGACAGATGTAATCTGGGGCGATGTCGATTATATGTTTATTGATATGCCGCCGGGAACGGGCGACGTGCCTCTTACGGTATTTCAATCCATTGCAATTGACGGTATAATAATCGTAACTTCTCCGCAGGAGCTTGTTTCAATGATTGTGTCGAAAGCGGTCAAAATGGCGGAAATGATGAATATTCCGGTCATCGGGCTTGTTGAAAATATGTCGTATTTCAAATGCCCTGATAATGGGAAGGAATACAGAGTATTTGGTGAAAGCCATATAAATGAAATCGCCGAAAAACACAACCTAAAGGTTCTTGCGAAGGTTCCTATTGATCCCAGAATATCGGCCGCATGTGATAAAGGTATGATTGAGCTTTTTGACGGCGATTGGTTTGATTCTCTATCAAAAACATTGGAACAAGAAAGCGAAGAAAATAAATGAGTAAGCATTCCGATTCAGCCAAAGAGCTGTTTATGAAGGGTTATAACTGTGCCCAGTCTGTTTTTGCCGCATTCTGCGATGAAACCGGACTTGATTTTGAAACTGCTTTAAAGCTTTCCTCTTCCTTTGGAGGAGGAATGGGAAGACTGCGTGAAGTATGCGGCGCATTAAGCAGCGTGTTTATGATAGTGGGAATCAAATACGGTTATACCTCTCCTGACGACAAAGAGACAAAAGCGGAGCATTATAAGCTGATACAATCGCTGGCAAAAAAATTCGAGGATGTAAACGGCTCTCTGCTTTGCAGAGAATTGTTAGGGCTTAAAGAAAAACACAGCAGCCCCGTACCCGAAGAAAGAACAGAGGTTTATTATGTAAAGCGTCCGTGCGCGGAGCTTGTGGAATACGCCGCGAAATTATTAGATGAATATATTGAATCAAGAAATTCGGAGAAAATGAATTGAAAGGTATGGTAAAAGTTATGAAAATTGCAGTAGCGTCTGAAGGAAAAAATGTCACGGAGCATTTCGGGCATTGTGTAAACTTTATGATTTATAATGTCGATAACGGCAAGATTGTCGGTGAGGAATCAATCCCCAATCCTGGGCACAGGCCGGGATTCCTGCCTAATTTCCTGGCTGACCGCGGCGTGAATGTTATAATAAGCGGCGGAATGGGCGGCGGAGCTGTCGATATATTTAACGAAAGAAATGTCGAGGTCGTCGTGGGAGCTTCCGGTGACGCCAAAACCGCTGTTGTAAATTATTTAAAAGGCGAACTGAAGACGACCGGATCAGTTTGCCATGAGCATCAGCATCATGATGAATGCGGTGAATAAGACAAAACGGTAAAGTATTATAAAATAAAAAAAGCACGGAGAGCTATTATGCCCTCTGTGCTTTTTAAATATATCATATATCTATTCAGCAAAAAATGTTTCGTATGCTACGAGTGCTTTTTCTGCCATGGCGAAATCCAATATACCGCTGTTGATCAATCTGATCGGAAAAAATAAGTTTTCACATATTGATGCTTTATAATCGGAAATAAAATTATCAAAGCTGTATCCATCGATATTTTTACTTATTATACTGTAATAATGATTAAGAAATGGCATTGCTGCCGATTTTCCCGGCGCGGCATGCAAAGCTAAAAACATAGCAAGATCATCGGTGGCAAGTCCCATTCTTACCGCCTCAAAATCAATCATTTTAACTGCGGTGTTTCTTTCATCTGCGGAAATGAAGGTATTGCCGGGGTGAAAATCACCGTGAATAACTGTTATATTTTTCCCTTTTTGGAACCTGTCGCATATGATGCGCGGGTATTTGTCATTTAAAAATTCCAGTGCCTGCTCATATATTTCGAAATCCTTACTTTTTAATTTTCCTGAATATGATTTCTTATATATTAAGTAGTCATTTTCCACATATTTCATGTGTTCAGTGAAATTATTTATATGCCAGGGCAATCCGATTTTATCGAACATATCATAATTATCCCAGCATTTCAAGTGCAAATCCGCTACAGCTGATAGCACATCATTTATATGATTTCGGTAAATATTGCCTTGCGGATTATCCTCGTCAAACATAAAGCCGGTAATATAATTTTCTCCCAGATCTTCAATCAACATCGCCTTTGATTCAAAATCCAAAAAATATACCTTTGGAACAGCAATCCCGAGTTTATTTAATAATGAAAGCTTATGCAATCCGTCATCATTTGTAATTAATACTTTTTCTATGAGCTTAATATCACCGGCAGAGCTTTTTGCGACAATACTGTTGGTAATACTTCTGTCATTATTGCGTATGTTTGTTCTATGAATAACAGCGATCTCTATATTTCCATGTATGTTTTTAATAGCCTCAGATATTGTGCCAAAGTCAAGTCCCATATTGTTATTATTCATTGGATTTACCTCAAGTCATTATAAACATTAAACAAATCGTCTGTATATTTCAATTCTCATTTACTTTTATTAAAACAGAAATAAAATGATAATTGTGTTAATGAGAGAAATTGCCGCGTCAATAAAACGCTTAGTATTTATATAGATTAATATAATATAACCTCCCATGCCTCAATCAGGCTGTCAAGTGTCCACGCTGCGTTTGCCGGGCTGGTTGACGGCAGGGAGACCGCGCTTCTTCCGATTATCGGGCGCGTGTATTTATTATAAAATTTTTCAGACGTCTTTCCGTTGACATAAATTTGTTTTATTCCACATTTATCAAGTATTACATTCAAATCGTTAGGCTTTACATTTGTTATCGAGCTGTCAGAGCTGCCCACAATTTCGCAGGAGTATATAACATCCCAGAGCGCGATATCGTTATCAAGTAAAAAAGCTTTCTTTTCCGGAATTGTCTGAGGAATATCACAGCCGAACACTGACGCAGTAACCCGCCAGAATCGGTTTTGCGGATGCCCATAAAAGAATCCGGTTTCGCGTGATTTTACCGATGGAAAGCTTCCGAGTATGAGTATATGTGAATTTTTATCGTAAATCGGAGGAATGGGATGAATTATCATTCATATTTACCGTTTATAATATATTTAATGCTTCCCTATATGTGTCAAAACTTGTATTCTGTATCTTCTGTTCAAATATTCGTCGACACCTGACTGTGATTATATTATACAGGATAATTTTACTATTGTCCATCTCTTGCTAATTGAGAATTAATCTATTTTGAATTGAGCTTCGGCTCGAATCTAACCAAAGTTTGATTATAATAAAATGCTTTGCAAATCAAAGCTTCCTTGCTTGTTCATTATTACTTATTACTTCAAAAACTACCGGATGCGCGGACAAAGGAATAATGAGATTATCGGTACTCGGAAACAAAAACACTATTGCAAGCTGTTATTGCAATTTATGCTTTTTTTTATTGTGAATTACAAAGGCGGCCGCGATGCCGCACAGTAAAATTACAATACCGCCTGCGACATAAGGCAAAATGGATTTTGCAGAATCACTTTCCTTCTGCGGAATTGGTTTGTATTCAAGTGAAAAATCCGGATATTTAATGCTGGAAATTTGATATTCAGACATTGTGCGAAGACTAACAATAAATTTTTCACATTGGTTATCATTTTCGTGCGTTATGGAAAATCTAAGTGTATAATTATCTACAGAGCCGTCAGGTGTTTCTTTCAGATAAAGAACATTGTTTTTAATTTCAAACATCCTGCCGTCCCCAAATTCCGGCTCTAACGAAATTATGTATTCAGGTATTTCGGCGGCAGATTTTGCACTTGCGGCAACGGGGTAAAGCATTGCAACAAGATCGCCCGCTTGTGCTTTAGGAGAAAGCATATTTGAAAGCGTTATATCTGAAAATGCAGGCTTTACAAAATCCTTTAATAAGCTAGTGTCACCGAAAACGTTGGAAAGCGGAATATAATAATTACATCCTACATCAAAATAATATACATATCCATCGTCTGGATTTTTTGCGGATACATATCTTTTCACTGTTGTAACATCACCAATGTCAAGGATATAGTTGTCTCCGTCCTTTTTTGCTGAAATAATGCGATAACATGCGTTTGTATCGCTGTCTTCATCAATATATATATATCTGCCTTTAAAAGTGGAAACATCGGGATTGCCGTTTGCCGTAACGGTTATATAATTATTATCGGAAAGCTCTTTCGTAAAATCCGCGATCTTTCCGGTTATACGAGCTGTGCAATTTTCATTTTTTATGAAAGAAGCATCATTTGTGTAAATCAGTTCTTCACCATTGGATAGAACGCTAAAAACGCCGAAAAACCCACAGAAATCAAATATACCGTCAACGGTATATTTCGTGTCCTTATCGCCGGCATTTTGAACAATGTAATCGATTCTGCCATTATTAAGCGTTATTTTAAGAGCGCGTACAATATGCGCGTCTGCTTCCACAGAATTAACAGTCACCGGAACAAGCTGAGAAGCTGTGATTTTGGCAGTCTGTGTATATGGCTCTATGACTGTAACGAAACATGATTTGTGTTTGCTTCCGGCATCATTTTCTATCAAAAGATATTCAAGTTCATCCGGATTTTCCGCACGGTTTCTCGGAGGTATACCGGTGGCAAGATATGCCGCGGTGCAATCACCAAGAGAGGTTATTTTCAGGTGAATATCCTTTGCGGTAGAAGTGGAATATGTGTCCGTGATGGAGTAATCAACTGAGAACGTCGGCTTTGGCGAAAGGTCGCGGCGTACATTTATAAGCCATTGATATCCGGATTGTGGAACATATCCTTTTATGACTCCGGAGGCTGTTTCGCCCAGTCCGTACTTCGGGCTCAATAAATTGCCGACAAAATTCCCGCTATCATCTTTTTGTTCATCAAGCTCTAAGCCTTCGACCTTATAATCAAAGGATTCTGCGCCGTGAAAGCTGTATACATGATTTGTTCCGCCGGTAACTCTGAATAAATCCACCAAATACTCGGAATCACCGTCAATATCAATCATCGCGCTTGTCCGGCTGTATTCGCTTGTTGCTTTGTATGCGGATTCCACGTCTACGGAAACAAGCTTTACGTATTCGGATTCATCATAATGAGTGATATCACCGGACACGACATTTGAGTCCTGTCCGTGCTTGTCGACAACGACAGTGTTGTGCGAGATTGTGTTGTTCACCCAGCCAAAACGATGCGGGTCAACGTTATTGGCAAATTCAGGATAACCCAAATCAGGCATCATATCTATATTGAACGAATAAAGCCCCAAGTCAAGGCTTGAAAGATGACCGTGTCCGGTGTTTCTACCATAGTAAATATACATACTGGATTCCGGATTGGCAACTGTTTCGCCGGATAAAGCAGAGCTTTGTTTGTTCACTACAAGCTGAACAATTTCAATAGAGGTATTCGTGCTTTGCGCGTCAAATGTAATCATATGAAGTCCCGCTGTCATTGAAATTGTTCTGCGGAAATAAATTAATTGCTCTTCGCCGATTGCTGCGTTAATATCCACATCAGCCTGTAAAAGCTTGCTGTCGACATACACATCGAAATTACCGCCGTTATCTCTGCCTTTAATCTTTGGAATCAATTCATAAACTGCTTTTGTATTATCAAGGTAAAAGCAAAGTGTGAGCGCGTGATTGTTTTCATCGGAGACAAACCCGACGCTGCTTTCAGTTTTAAACGCGGAGGGGATACTCTGTAAATTTAGTATTTCCAGTGATTCCGGAGTGTATTTTATGTTGTTTTTATATACATTGCCGGTGCTTTTTCCCCGACGGATATTTTTCAGAGAAGCAAAGCCATAACCGGCAAGATTGACACTGCCGATTTCAATATCACCGGATTCTTCGGCGGCGGCCTTTATTTCGTTTGCTACTTCCTCTGGATTTTTGTCGAAAATAGTAAGCCGCAGCGAAGAAAAATCACCGCCGGTTATAAGAGATATTGCCTGTGCCAGATACGGATCCTTATATGCGAGATATCCGTACATAAGAATATCGGCGCGAGAAATGATCTCACAATCACCCGTACCGCCGCTGTCACCGATTGAGGGTGTGCTTCGTGAATTCATAATCAGCGAAAGTGAGGCATAAAACATTTTTTTGAATTTAATATTATCGTAAATGTCATAGCTTTCGCCGGTCGAGTTGATTTTATATCCCTTTAAATTATTAGCCATACCGAGAAAATAAGATATCCACATACTATTATAACCAGGAGCAGCCTCCGTTCCGAAGCCGTCGCGATCAACAAGGTCAACAAACAGCGCAGAAATGTCTCCGGTATAATACCCATTGACCGAAGATTGCGGAGCAAAATCCAAATCCAGCATTCTTTTACTTATCTTTGGGTCGTCAAGTACCATTGCGGCGAGTGCAAGAGTTTCTTGATGAGTACCATTATTGCCTCGAAGCTGCCCGTTTTTAAAACAACGTTCAATTTCAAGAATTATATTATTTTCTATTTTTACCATCTGAGTTTTATAACCGGACTTGTCGCCGTAATGCGTGGCTAAACAGCTTTTTGCTTCGTCGCCCAAATTCGGGAAAGCGTCAAAGCATGCGTCATATGCAGTGACATAATTATTTGCCAATCCGGTTTCCCATATCATATCGACTGACTTACCGAGAATCCATGAGGCAAAGCCCACACGATTTCCGGCGGAGTCAAGCTGCTTTGAAATATCGAGCGTAGGATAAATATCGGCGATCCTGCAAAGCATGACAATGCACGCATCCGCATATTTTTGTTCGCCCGTATAAACATAAGCAAGCTTCAGATTTTTAATTGCGTTGGAAATAAATGCGTTTGAACCATACCACAAAGCCCAGTGTGTATAATATCCGATGAAAAGCCATCTGCTTCCGTCTTTTACATATCCTTGACCGTTGTCAACTCCCCAGTCTGGTCCTTTTTCGGGATAAAGAGTATTGACAAGATATTGTTTATCTCCTCGCGAAGGGTCGAAATTCCCATTTTCGTCAAGCGCGGAGTTATAAAACGCTTCGAAATCGTTGGTCGGGAACTTCATGCCGCAACTAGGGCATGTTATTTTCCAAGGATCGTTGACAGCATCATAGGTATAGCCATAATTTCCGTATTCCATGACCTCCATACCGCAATTCAAACATCCCTTGTATTCATTTACACCATGGTATCTGTAAACCTCCTGAGAAGGTATGCTTTTCCTTAAATATTCAATGCCTAAATCAAGAAGCTTGTCAGCTTCGGCGCACACCTTGTTTTTTTCTTCGGCCGCCCAAGCATGTTTCTCAATGTTTTCGCGTGCGTTCTCGCGCTTTTCTTCTGTATAATAAGTTGCGCGTTTTTTAAGCGGCTCTACTTCAGCGGCGGCTTTGACTGTTAAAAATGGCATACAACTGCCCATAATAATGACCCCCGAAATTATGAATGATATCAATTTTTGCATGCTTTTCATCGTTGAACTCCATATCCATAAAAGTAGATATTGTCATTGTTATCTACATATTGCTGACAATATCATTGATTTGATTAGAATCAAACTCAATGTGTGTAAAACACATAAGTTACCAATATGTAAATATTTATCGTAATTATAGCACATATATTACAATAATGCAATCTATTGTGAATAATATAATGATAATATAAATATTTGGTAAATTCCCAAAGTAAAATCCACAGTGGAATTTGCAATGGAGTTTAGTCTGGGAATTTACGTGATATTGAGGTTCATTTTTTAACTCGACATTTAAATAATTACCGACAGTGTAAAATGGTTTGTGTAAACTCTCAAAAAGTAATATAATAAAAAATGGGAGTTGAAAAAAATGACAAGAGAGAAAAGAGATCCACGCAGAGAAGAGTTGCTGCGGGAAATGATAGGAATGTATCATCCGCAGTC